>JBDTIR010000143.1:0-5328 GCA_039936275.1 Isosphaeraceae bacterium
TTCATGTTTAACTGATCGTTCAAGTACGCATTGTGTCGGGAGAGCAGGCGTTCCCAGACCTTCAGGCCCTCGGCGTAGTTTTCGATGGCTCCGCGTCGCAGGTTGCCGTTCTTGTCGGTCTCGCTGACGAATCGCCCGGCCTTCAGGGCCTTGGTTCCTTCATAGAAGAACTGGCGAGCCGTCACCCCGTCTTTTTCCATCTCGGCCGCGGAGCGGTCTTTCCAGTAGCGGTAATTGGTATCGTTGGCCCAGCGTTCGGTCCAGTACTTCTGAACGTCGGTCAGTTTGGAGAACGCTTCCATGTTGGTGCTGTCGTCGATCCTGACCATCTGGTCGGGGTCGCTGAACGCCGGCCAGGTATACTGGCCGAACTGGTTCCACTCCTGGAGCGCCTTGCCCCACTCGATCGAGGCGACCTCGCCAAATTTGGCTGGCACGCCCATGATACTTTCTTTTTCGAGGCCGGACGCATAGCGGGTCTGGGCGTGCGCGGGCATCGTGCGGAAATGGAGGTCGCCGGGCCGTCCTTTGTGCTGGGTCGGCTTATCAACATACTCGACGGCCTTGCTAAACTCGGTCACCAAGCGGGCGCTGCCTTGATCGACCTTTTCGACCGCGTTGGTAAACCAGCCGTAGCCGAGCAGGAAGTTGTCGTCCTTGGTCTGCGCGATGCCGGTGCGGGCGTCAATGTAGGTCTTGAACGGCTCATCGTCGTCGTCGTAGAAGAGGCGGCGAAGGATGACCGCCTCGTCGGCGAACCCGATCTTGTGATAATAGGTCCAGGCGGTGTCCCACATCAGATCGGGCGAGGTCTCGTTCTTGCGCACTCCGTCTTTGAGGAACTTAATCCCCTGTTTGATCCATTCATACTTGTCTTCGGGCGCGTCCCATTCGACCGAGACGTTGTAGGCCAGGTTCCATCCCTGGAAGGTCCAGACCGAGAGGAAGTGCGGCTGGAGCTTGGTAATCAAATCAACGGTCGCCTTAAGGCGGTCCCATTCGTGGGCTTTTTTGAGGTCCTCGGCGCGGAGCCAGAGCACGTTGGCGGCGACGCCTCGGGCTCCTCCTAAAAGGGCCAGCTTAAGCATGAAGCTGCCGGTATCGATCTGGCCGAGGGTTGCCTCGCCCAGCTTTTGGCGCTGTTTGCGCTGTTCGAGGTCGCGGGTGTAGAACGCCATCGCGACGAAGATGACCAGAATGCCGATGGCATAGACAACCTGATAATTGCGATTGGGTGCGGTCTTCATGCGGCGACCTCACGATTCTTCAAGATAAAGTATCCGGCGACGGAGAACGGAAGGACGTAACCCAGGGCCAGCAGCAGGTTGCGGCCAACCACCGGCCAGGTGACGGCGAAGCCGTCGGCCACGGTGTTGCTGACGTCCAACGCGGCGAAGTTCGGCACGATGTAAACCAGGCGAGACAGGATCGGCATCACCAGCGAATCGCAGGTTTTGGCCACGATCACCCCCAGGGTGGGCGCGAGTTCGGATTGGAGGTTGTCGTGAGAGAGCAGGCGGATGAGCGATTCAAACGGTCCACCCCCTTCGAGCGTGTGCATCGCGATGACCTGGAGGAAGCTGAAGGCCGCTTGACCTGCGACGAAGAAGGCGAGGGTCGTCACCAACGCCACAGGCCAGCTCAGGAACGAGCCCGCGAAGACGCCGATGGCCGTCAGGACCATCGCTTGTAACCAGATGCCGAACAAGCCGCGAAGGTAGTTGTCCCAGAACCTCCCTTGCCTGGCCAGCAAGTACATATCGCTCTCGGCCATGCCGAGATACTGGTTCGGGCTCAAGCACTGGACCTCGACGGTCAGATACCCTCGCGAGCCGACGAGCATGCGGGACGGCAACAAGACGCGGTCGGTGTAGTATTCGTGGACCGGCAGGAAGTCACGGTGGGGTGCGATGTTGGGCCGAGGGTTGCGCACGACGACCGAGGCGTGGACCGGCTCGCCGAGGACCCCCTTGGTGGTCCGATAGACGCTGAAGGTCATCTCCATGGGAATCGGCTGGGAATGCATTTTGCGGGCATCCTCGTACAACTGGCCGGCGCGGTCGTGATTCTTGGCCGCCTGGGCCTTGGCCGCTTCGGCGCGCAGGCTCGCTTCCTCGTCGTACAAGCGGGTGACTTCAGCCTGGAGCGGCTCGATCTCAGAGCGCAGGCGCTTGATGTCGGTGCTCAGGGTCGAGGCGTCTTTCGCCTTCAGGTCGGGGGCCTGCTGTCGTTGCTGAGCCGCGGCCAGGTCGTCGCTCAGGGTTGCCAGGCGGTTCTCCCGCTCTTCGATCGTGCCGCGTCTTAAGAGTCGATCGACGGGAATCCGCCGGTCGAGCAACCGCTCGGGGTCAAACGGGTTGGGCACGATGCCGTATTGCCAGATCGCCATTGAGGGGCTGGCCCCTTCGACGAAGCTGCGGGTTTCCAGTTCCTGGCCGACGTCGATCCCTTTGCGGCGGGCATTCCCCTTGGAATCGATGAAGGTCAAGACCCCTTTGATCGGTACGCGGGCCGACATTCGGGTTTCGAGCTGGTCGGCCTGTTCGTTGTATTGCTTGGCGAACGCTTCCTTGCCGTCGGCTTCGGCCCGTTTCGCGGCGGTTCGGGCGACGTTGATCGTGCCGCCCACGTTCCGTTCCAGATAGACCAGGCTGATGCCGCCGAAGATCAAGAGCAGCAAGGTCACCAGCGCCATGAAGCCGAGAATCCGCCCCCAGATCAGTTCCAGGCGACGCACGGGCTTGGAGACGATGGTGTAGATCGTTTGTTGCTGGATGTCGTTTGGCAGGCTGATCGGCGCCAGGATGGCGACCATCACCGTCAAGAGCATCGAGCTCAGCAAGGCGAGGGTGCCGACGTACAAGCGACCGAGTTCAGCGGGCCTGGGAGGGACCAGGAACCAGTCGGTGAACGCCAGGATCACGCCGAAGACGATCACGACGACCCAGGGGGCCCACATCCTGCGGAACGCCTCGGTCCAGGTCTGCCAGCCAATCGAATAGAGCCTGCGGAACCGCACGGCGAACACTTCCCGCAGCAGCAAGAGCGTCACCCTGGCCAGGACGATCAGGCCCATGTAGGTCGTGCCCATGCGGGCGCCACTGGCCAGGGCCAACGGCCAGTTTGGCTCGGCAATGCCCCCAGCCTTCTGAACCAGATAGCCGACCGCGACCCCGAGGGCCAGGGCCAGGTGAAGCCCGACCAGGACCAAAAGGTCGCCCACCTGACCAAGCCTGCGGATGACCGACCAGAGTAGCACCTCGACCCAGAGGACCAGCAAGCCGATCGAGGTCCAGCCCAAGATCAATCCGGCCGAGGCACCGCCCAAGGTGCCGAGCTTCAACCGGCCGGTCTGGTCAAGCACCTGGACCACCGCAGACACCAGGCCCAGAATCAAGCCCGTTCCGAGCACCGCCAGGCCGGGACGCCGGTACGGTAAGACCCCTCGAACTCGGGTCGCCGAGGCGACCCAGGCCAGGGTCCAGCCCATCAAGCAAAACAGGCCGACCACCTTCATCCAGGTGATCGGACCGCCGAACCATCGGCCGTCGGTGAAATTGGGATCTCCCCAGACGAACAGCCACTGCAACCAAGGGGGCACGGGCGATGGTGTCGCCTGAGCCAGAAGGGGAAGGAAGAATAGCGGCGCTGGCATTACGGGAGCGCTCCTGGACTCGGATTGCGGGTGCGGATCACGGGATCAGAATACGATGATATTTCGCAATCCAGGGACCTACTCAACAGGCTCAATCACATTGATCGACAATCGTCAGGGTAGCGCGGTTGGCTGGACGATCCGCGTTCTAGGGCGTGTGGAACACCCTGGCTTTCAAGACAAACACCCGACAACGCCAGTTGCATCACCTCAAGACTCGTTCGAGGCCCCTGCCGGATTGGTCGCGGCGACCGGAGCGCGATCGGCGACCCGGCGGCGGCCCGGGTGCAGGTCGCTCTCGCGAACGATCCTCAGGAACAGTTCTTCAAGGGTGGTCGTCGGGTGATCGACAGCCAGAACTTCGGCACCGTGGCGTTCGATCACGGCTCGAACTTCGGCCAGGGCCGCTTCGGAGAGGTCGCGGGTCTTGATCTGGGTCACGTCCTGGACGGTCAGCAGCTCGTTGACCTTGCCCAGTTCCTTGAGCTCGCCGCGATGCAAGATCGCGATCCGGTCGCAGATATCTTGCATGTCGGCCAGCAGGTGGCCCGAGAGCACGATCGTCTTGCCTTGTTCGCGAAGGTCGCGGATCAATTCCTTGATCTCCGACGTCCCGATCGGGTCAAGCCCGGAGGTCGGCTCGTCGAGCAAGATCAGTTCCGGCTCATTGATGAGCGCCTGGGCCAGACCGATCCGCCGCTGCATCCCCTTGGAATACTCGCGCAACTGGCGGTGCTTGGCGGCCGAGAGCCCGACCAGATCGATCAGGCGGCCAACCCGCTTGCGCCGCTCCGCGGCGGAGATCTTGAACAGGCGGCCGTAGAAGTGGAGCGTTTCCTCGGCGTTGAGGAACTTGTAGAGGTACGACTCTTCCGGCAGGTAGCCGATCCGCTCGTTCTTGGCGACGTTGGTCGTGGGCTCGCCGAAGATCAGGGCGTCCCCCTCGGTCGGAAAGAGGAGTCCCAGCAGCAACTTGATCGTGGTCGTCTTGCCTGAGCCGTTGGGGCCGAGCAGGCCGAAGATCTCGCCACGATGCACCTGCAAGTCAAGCGCCTTGAGCGCCTGAACCTTGGGCCGTCCCCAGAAGTCCCGGTAAACCTTCGAGAGGTTTCGGGTCTCAATGATGATCTCTTGGTTCATCGGCGAGGACCTTGTCACACTAAAAAGGAAAGAACGATTGGATGAAAGCCCGGTCTCCCGGATCAAGAACCTTAAAAGACCGCATGCGACGGTCCGATCGCGATATCTCGAACCAGACCGGGAATGAGAAACCCGCGCTGCCCCGCGCCAACAATCGGAACAAACGACCCTTCGCGCTACGCACGAGAAGCCTGGAGGGTTCGATCCGGTCGGAGAAATCGCCTTGGAAAAATTGCGGATGCTGTTCGCCTCAGGTCGAGGGCGACCAGGGTCGCCGCCGATCTCCAACCTGAAAGAGCATCAATCTTAAGATCCAATCACGGGATTGGCAAGCCGGCGGCGAACGGCGGGCGGTTTGCAACGTCCAGGAGCGGAAATCCCCCGTACCCGTTTGTTCAGCGCACGACTGAATCATTCTCAGCGAGCTCATCCAGGGCGACCCGACACCGTTCCTGAGTCGGCTGGCTCGATGGCGATCGGGCAAGGTCGCGGACCTCTTTGGGGTCGTCGTCCAGGTCGTAGACTTCCTCGCG
>JBDTIR010000144.1:0-3194 GCA_039936275.1 Isosphaeraceae bacterium
GGACGCGATTACAGGTCGTCCCGCCTCGTCCGGAGCGATCTACGTGCCCGAGCCGACCCCCAAAGCCCCCCGAACTCGCCCTGTCGTTGAGGCCACCGCCGAAGCGACGGCGCCCGAGCCTGAGTCGACGTCTGAACCTCAGCCTGAACCGACGACGTCCACCGAGTCGCCGGAAACCAGCGTTGAGCCGCCGGCGACTGAGGTCTGAGCAACCTATTGTGAACTGCTTCCACTGAACGGATTATCCATTCGCGCCTGATTCAGGAACGAGACTGCCCAATGGCCACGGCCGACAAGACCTTCATCTGGGGCACAGGCCGGCGCAAGACCGCCGTCGCCCGGGTTCGTATCCGCGAGGGGACCGGCCAGTATCTGGTCAACGGAGAAGAGGCCGCCGCCTATTTCCCCGTCGATACCTGGCTCAACGACGTCCGCGCTCCGCTCGAAGCCACCGAAATGGCCGGTCGCATTGACGTTTTCGTCAACGTCGGCGGCAGCGGCAAGAGCAGTCAGTCCGGTGCCGTGCTCCTGGGCCTCGCCCGCGCTCTCAAGGAATACCGCACCGACCTCGAGCCCGCTCTCCGCCAAGGCGGCTATCTCACCCGAGACGCCCGTAAGGTCGAACGCAAAAAGTACGGCCACAAGAAGGCCCGCAAGAGCTTCCAGTTCTCCAAACGCTAGACACAAAGTGAGAATATACATAGGCCAACGGCAATTCGAGACACGATGCAAGACCAAACTTTGGTTTGCAATTCCTTTTTACGATTGTAAGGTTGCCTATTTTTATTAAAATGGGAAGTCTGGGTGAAATGGGTAATTTGGTGCGCCTATTCACCAGTCTGTGTAGGCTTCCAAAGACTCTCTGATGACGGCGTTCGTCGAAGTGCGCACTTGCGGGAGCCATTCGGTATCACTAATACCACTGGCCTGACTCGACGAGGAGAACGATGCACAACAGAATGGGCTTGCGTGGGTTTCTCGCGATCGGTCTGGTCGTCCTCGGGAGCCTGATCGCGGGCTGCGGCGGTTCCGATCCCTCCGTGGCGGAGGCCCCTGCGGGGCCGGGCAAGGCACCGGGCGGCTCCGGTGCCTCACCTGAGCTATTCGTCTCCGAAGAGGGGAATTTTCGCGTCGCCTTCCCCGATCAGCCACGGAGCATGTCCCAGACGATCAACTCGCCCGTCGGGCCGCAGAAACTACAGATGTATATGGTGGAGACCTCTGAGAAGGTCACGTACATCTTGTCCTACTCCGACTATCCTGAATCGACGATCAGGACGAGCAATCCCGATGACCTGCTGGACGGGGGCGTCCGCGGCATGGGGAGACAATGGGACGTGAAGGAACAGGAACCGGCCAAGCTCGGAGAGCACCCCGGTCGCTCCATTCGATTTGAGGCTCAGTCAGCAGAAGTCCCCGGGAAGGGCCTCGGCCGTGCCAGGGTTTACCTGGTCGGTGGGCGTCTCTATCAGTTGGTCGCGGTCGGTCCGGAGTCGAAGGTCAAGCCCGAGTCGTTCGACCAATTTCTCGAGTCGTTCCAGCTCATCAGGGATGTTAAGGTGCTCGCAGGCAACGGGCCGTCTCCCGCCGTCGCGAAGGTGCGGCCCGACAGGGTGGAGAAGGGGTCGGCCGCCGAGCTGGCGAAGAACTCGGCCGAGACCGCGCCGGAAACCGTCTCCGACCCCGGCCCCGATCCGGCCAAGCCTGCCGAGACCGCCCTCGACGTCACCTATGACACCGAGCGACTAACCGATCTGCCTGGGCCCAAACTCGGAGGCGATCGCGAGTCGTTCCGCGAGATCGCGCCCGAGGGCGGGGTGCTCGTCGGGGTGCGGGTGGGCTACGTTAACGCGTTTGGGGGGTCTAAGGTCGGGGCCGTGTGGCCGGTCTACCAGATCGGTTCATCGTACAGGAAAGGGGCCCGCTTCGGGAAAGAAACCGAGCCGGCCGTTACCGTGCTGGCCCGCCCCGGCTATGCCGTCGGTGCCCTCAATACCCGTACAGGCCTGCTGGTCGACGGGTTTCAGGTAGTATTCATGAAGGTTAAGGATGGCCGTCTCGATCCCCAGGATGCTTACCAGTCCGACTGGCTCGGCGATGCGAAGGGTGGTGGGGCCGGAAAGGTCTCGGGAGACGGCCGCCTCGTCGTCGGATTACATGGCAAGACCAATGGGCAAGAGATCAACGCGCTGGGCCTCGTCGTCGCCGATTAGGCCGGAGGAGGGGGACAGACGTCTGGGGCAAAGTCACGACCATTGCGTATGATTGTGCGGCTTGCGTAGTCAGATGTGATGGTGATCGGCTCGATATCCTGGATTTGGTCGCGACGATTCGCTGACCACACGCCTCGGTCTAGGAAGTGGAGGCTGTCACCAACCGATCCCAGGGTCTCTACCTATGGCCAAGCTCGCCAATGGCGGCTCCATCGCCTCTTAGTTTGAATCGCTCGACGACCCCCGCCACCCGCGCAATCGCAAACACCTCCTGGTCGATCTCGTCGTCATTGCTGTCTACGCCATAATCTGTGGCAGCGACGGGTCGACCGCTATCTATCGCTGGGCCAAGCATCGCCAATTCTGTCTGGCCCAGCATCTCGCACTGCCCAACGGCATCCCCTCACTTGATTGCATTCGCCGGCTGTTGATGGCCCTCAAGCCCAGGGCTTTCCAACGCGGCTTCCTCGCCTGGATCGGCGAGATGATCGCGGCTGACGGCGTGCTCAGCACGCGCCAGCGTCGCCCCAAGAACGTGCCGCATTTGGATCAAGTCCTGCCGACGATGAAGGCCGCCAAGACCAGGGGCCTGTCCAAGCCCCTGGTCCACGTCATCGACCGCGAGGCCGACTCGGTCGATCACGACCGTCAGTGGGACAACGCCGGACATCGTTTCCTGGTCCGGAGCGACGATCGCCGCGTGAAATGGGAAGGCCAGGCCCGGCTCTTGAGCGAGATCCAGGGCATCCTGAATGCCCACGCGGCCTTTCGCCTGATTCAGGCCGTGCCGTATCGTGACACCACGGCGCAACTCTGGGTGGCCGAGACGTCGGTGATTCTCTATCGGCCCTCCAAGAAGAGCGTCCGAGGGCGGAAGTTCCAGCAGTCGGGCCCGGCTCTGACGCTGCGATTCGTCGTGGTTCAACTTCGCGACCTCGACGGCCACGTGCTGGCTGAATGGATGCTGCAGAGTAACGTGCC
>JBDTIR010000145.1:0-4302 GCA_039936275.1 Isosphaeraceae bacterium
GGTCATCCCGGTCAAGGCCCTGAAGCTGATCGAACGCAACCTCGACGACACCGACCCGCCGGTCCACCTGGCCATCCAAGGGGGGGCCGCCGCGTTGATCCGGACCGATCGCGCGGTCATCTATTGCCGATTGGTCGAAGGCCGCTTCCCCCGCTATCAGGACGTCTTCCCGGCCAGCGTCGAGGTCAAAATCCCGTTCCAGGAGATCGGCCCCTTGCTCTCGGCCGTGGAACAGGCCTCGATCGTCACCAGCGAGGAAAGCCGAGGGGTTGATTTCACGTTCGCCGAAGGCCTGCTCAAACTCACCAGTCGCGCCGCAGACGTGGGGAGTTCGACCGTCGAACTGCCGATTAACTATCAAGGCAAGGCCGTCGAGATCACCTTCGACCCCCGCTACCTGACCGACGCCCTCAAGACCCTGGCCGAAGGGGCCTCGATCACGGCCGAGTTAATCGACCACCGCAACGCCGCCGTTTTCAAGACCGACGACCGATACACCTACGTTGTGATGCCCCTGACCCGCCCCGACCGCTAAAAGTGAAACGGCGAGAAGGATCTTTGTTCCGTTGAGTACGACCTCGCAACCCCCTGCCAGGCCCCTTGCTCCGCCCGAGGCGGACCCGTTCCGCTACGGCTGGCGACTGGTCAAGACCACCCTGCCCGACGGGACCAAGGGCTTTGATCAGGTTCCCTTGACCCTGGAGGACGTGCTCCACCCCGAAGAAGGGGACTTCATCATTCAGACCCCCAAGCATGTCGCCGATTGGGTCTACCTCAATCAGGTCTTCCAGGCCCGATTGGCTGACAATCCTGACGCCGTGGTCACCTCGGACTGCCGGATCAGTTGGGGCGTGCCCGGCCCGGGTGCCCACGGCCCCGACGTCGCCGTCTTCTTCGGCGTCCGGCATCGGTATGACTGGGGGACCTTCGACGTCGCCGCCCAAGGGGCCAGGCCCGCCCTGGTGATCGAGGTCGTCTCGCCCGACGACCGAGACAACGACGTGACCGTCAAGGTGAACCACTACCACCGCGCCGGTGTGCCTCAGTACATCATCGTGGACGACCTGGGGACCGTTGAGGACCGCCGCCTGGAACTGGTCGGCTACCGTGACGAGCCGCAAGGCTACCGCCGCCAAAGGGCCGACGAGCGTGGCTGGCTCTGGCTCGGCGCGGTTCGGCTCTGGCTCGGCGTCGTCGGCGACCGCGTGGCCTGCTTCGACCCGGAGACCGCCCTGGAGATCGCCGACTACGCCACCCTGACCCGAGACCTGGCCGAGGCGAACCAGGAAATCGCCGCCGCGAACCAAAGGAGCCTCGAAGCCCAAGCCCGCGCTGAGGCTGAGGCCCAAGAGCGCGCCGCCTTGGAGGCCCGACTTCGCGACCTGGAGGCCGAGCTGCGCCGGTTGCGCGGCGAACCTTGAGCCGGAACCGCTGGCGACATGGCGCGGTCGTCGGTCCAGGTTACCCGGGATGCCGATTGAGGTTTGGCTCTCCGTCGTCTCTCAAGAGGTTTCACCGTTGCCTTGGGGAGGTTCGGTGCGTATAATGAAGAAGCGTTCACTTTACGAGCGACACATATGACGGCACCGGATCGCCGAGGACCGAGGCCCCTGTCCGATATCCTGGGGTCGTTGTTCGCCGCTCGGGGCTACGGGCGGCTGCGGGCCCTGGGAGAGTTGGAAGCGGCCTGGACCGACGCCGTGGGCGAGCCGGCCGCTCGTCAGACCAAACTCGGAGGGGTCCGGCACGGCGTCCTGACCATCACCGTCGCCCACCCGGCGCTGCTTGAGGAACTCGCGGCGTTTCGCAAACCCACCCTGCTGGCCGCCTTGCGGACCAATGCGCCCGGCACCGCAGTCCACGACCTTCGCTTTCGGGTCGGCCCAATTGAGCCCCAGACGCCTGAGACCAACCTTCCCCCAAGCCCGAAGCCGCGTCGAGGCCGTTCCCTTTGATGGATGTCCGGAGTTCCCGGATCGTGGATGCAATGAGACCGGACGCTGAGCGTCGATCCCTGAGAATCGGGAATTTCTGTGAGTTTAGGAAATATGGTCAATATGTAACGTAATCTGGGGTCGTTTCGCGGGCCTCGATTCCGGAAGTGTGTCGAGAATAACCCAGGTCATTTATTCTGTGTATCTTGACTCTTGAATTCGGGTTTCCGGGTCGCGTTTTGGAATCGGCAATCCAGAACGGTTCGTCAACCCAAAGGCAATCCTTAATGGACGCACACCGCCGATAGAGGTGAACCTGCATGGCTTCGACCAAGAGTGACGCGATCGAGACCGTTGAGATGACCCCCCGCGACCTGAGCAATGGGGACGGCGGCGGTGCGCAGACGGATCGTTATGATGAGACCAATATCCGGGTGCTTGAGGGGATCGAGGCGATCCGCAAACGCCCTGGGATGTATATTGGCGACACGACCGCGAGGGGCCTGCACCACCTGGTTTATGAGGTCGTGGACAACGCGATTGACGAGGCGATGGCCGGGCATTGTCAGAACATCGCCGTGACCGTGCATGTCGACGGCTCGGCGTCGATTGTTGACGACGGTCGAGGCATCCCGGTTGGCCTTCACCAAGAGTCGGGCAAGAGCACCTTGGAAGTCGTCTTGACGATTCCGCACGCCGGCGGCAAGTTCGACCACGACAGCTACAAGGTTTCCGGCGGGTTGCACGGCGTCGGCGTCACGGTCGTCAACGCCCTCTCGGAGTGGCTGGAAGCCGAAGTCCAGCGCGACGGCCAGATCTGGCGGCAGGATTACGAGGAAGGGGAGGCCAAAGGGCCCGTCCGCGCTGCGGGCGTGGCCAAAGGGCGCGGGACCAAGATCCACTTCCTGCCCGACGGCAAGATCTTTCCCAATACCAATTTCGATCACGACATCCTGGAAAAGCGGTTGCGTGAACTGGCCTTCCTCAACAAAGGGGTCCGGATCACCCTGAGCGACGAGCGGGGCGAGGAAAAGACGGTCGAGGAGTTCTATTCCTCGGGCGGCCTGGGCGAGTTCGTCGCCTACCTGAACCGGGCGCAGACGGTCTTGCATCCGCCGGTCGTACTCTCCGGTCGCGACGACGAGCGGGCCGTCGAGGTTGAGGTCGCGCTCCAATATAATGATTCCATCAGTGAAAACGTGGTTTCTTATTGCAACAATATCAACACGGTCGAAGGCGGGACCCACCTGACCGGGTTCCGCGCCGCCTTGACCAGGACCTTGAACACCTACGCCAGGGCCCATGTTCCTCAAGGCAAGAAGGACCTGGCGATCACCGGCGAGGACTTCAAGGAAGGCCTGGCCGCGATCATCAGCGTGCGCGTGCCCGACCCTCAGTTTGAAGGGCAGACCAAGACCAAGCTGGGCAACAGCGAGGTCGAGGGGATCGTGACCAAGGTCGTCAACGACAAGCTGGCCGAGTTCCTGGAGCAGAACCCGCAAGCGGCCAAGAAAGTCGTCGCCAAGGCCCTGCTGGCTGCCGAGGCGCGTGAGGCCGCCCGCAAGGCGCGCGAGCTGGTCCGCAACCGCAAAGGCGTGCTCTCCGGCGGCGGCCTGCCCGGCAAGCTGATGGACTGCACCACGCATGATCAAGACAGCAGCGAACTGTTCCTGGTCGAGGGCGACAGCGCCGGCGGCACTGCCGAAGGCGGGCGCGACCGGCTCTTCCAGGCGATCCTGCCGTTGCGAGGCAAGATCCTCAACGTCGAGCGCGCCCGGCTCGACCGCGTGCTCGGCAACGAGGAAATCCGCAACATCATCACCGCCGTCGGCAACGGCATCGGCGACGAGGAAGACCCCAGCAAGCGGCGCTACGGCAAGATCGTCATGATGAGCGACGCCGACGTCGACGGGGCCCACATCCGCACCTTGCTGATGACCTTCTTCTACCGTCAGATGCCCCGTCTGGTCGCCGAAGGACACCTCTACGTTGCCCAGCCTCCCTTGTACCTGGTGGCGACCAAGCGCGAACGGCGGTACGTCCAGACCGAAACCGAGATGAACGCGATCCTGGTCGAAATCGGCCTGGCCGACGCCCGATTGATCCCCCAAGGGACCGACGGCGGCGAGGCCGTCGAAGAGGGCCGGCTCAAGACGCTCCTGGAGATCGTCTCCGGGCTCGACCTGGCCTTGCGTGCTTTCGGCAAACGCAACCTCCCCTTGCGCGACTTCATCGGCCGGGCCCACCCCGAGACCAGCCTCTTGCCCTTGTTCCACGCCCGAACCGAAGATCAGGACACTTGGCTCTATACAGCCGAGGAGTCGGAGGCGTACAATCTACGCCAGACACCGACGCCGACCGTGGCCGA
>JBDTIR010000146.1:0-3126 GCA_039936275.1 Isosphaeraceae bacterium
CTGCGCCTGAGCGTCCAGCGAGTGCCTCACGACGAAGATCATGATGACCGTGGTGATGGTGAAGCCCAGGCCCGTGATGAACGTCACCCAGACCCAAAGCGTCGGGTTCCTTGATACTTCGACAGCCCCCGCGTAACCACCGCTCGCCAGCTTGCCGTTGACCTTCGCCGATTGGACGATCGCGACAATCCTGAACGACGGGCAACAAAGCACGGTCGAAGCAATCGCCCAGCCGAGGTAATTCGGTATCTCGGGGTTCTTTGACGGACCCACGTCGTTCCTCAAAGGGACGGCTCCTCGTTCCACCAAATCGAGTCAAACGCGCAGTGGCCGCTCCACGCTCCCGGGGCTCGCCAAGGGCCGAGTTTACCACGCGAGCCGGGTTGGTGGACCAAGGAAGTCCCATTCTTTTCTGATCGGAATGGCGAACCTTCAAATAGAAAAGGGGCGGACCTGGCCGCAACCGATCCACCCCGCGCCGATTGATGAATTCCCGGTCCTCCGCGTCAATCAGCGGATACGCAACACCCGGCCGCCGTAAGTGCCATAGGTAGGCAAGGCATACGAGCGATTCCCGTAGCCCGACGTGTTGTACCCCGGATAGCTGTAGGACGGATAGCGATACCCGGGCGTGACGTAGCCGTAGCCCGAAGTCGCCGGAGGCGTGTAACCGCGATAACCGGAACCATAATAGGTCGCCGCCGGTGCGCCGTAACCAGGGGCGTAACCAGGAACCGCGTAGCCCGATCCGTAGCCGGACGCCGAACTACTTGACACTCCGTTGGCATAGCCGTATCCGGTCGCGCCGTAGCCGCCGTAACTGTTCGCACCGGAGCCAGGACCGCCCACGTAAGAACCGTATCCACCGTACCCAGGATTGCCGATCGTGATTCCCCCGGTGTATGGGTTGCCGATCGTAATCCCGACCTGAGCCCGGGCAAACGACGTCAGGGCTAGCACCAAGCCGCCCGCCAGGGTCATTGCAAAGAATCGTCGCATGAGGAGACTCCTTCGATGTGAATCAATACGTTTAGGTTCCTCCCGGCTCGATTCCCGTCGAGAAACGGAGGACCGTTCAGAGAACAGGTCTCATGCAGACGCCGTGCCACTGCCTGGACCAAGGAATTTTGATTAGCCAAAATCTCGTTTTCAAACAGATGGCATTTGGATTGCATTTCGCCGAAAAAATAACTTGTGAGGTTCGGCAAACCCGGATAAACTAACGCCCATTCCAGGGAATCAATCGCGCCCTCGAATCCAAACGGATCGGGCGTCCGGGGGAGCGGAGATCAAGAGCTGATGAGCAAGGGTTCCGTGGCAAATGGGGATCGGCGGTCGCTGGACGAGGTGCATAGCACGGTTTCCACGACGCACCGTAACCCGTTCCGCAGGCTGTTCGCCTTCATGGGGCCTGCGTATCTGGTGAGCGTCGGCTATATGGACCCGGGGAACTGGGCGACTGACCTGGAAGGGGGCGCCCGGTTCGGCTACGCCCTGATCTGGGTCCTCTTGATGTCCAACCTGATGGCCGTCTTGCTTCAGACCCTCTCGGCAAGGCTTGGCGTGGTCACGGGCTACGACCTGGCACAAGCCTGCCGGGCCGAATATTCGCGCCCGGTCAACTTCGTGCTCTGGCTCCTGGCCGAGATCGCGATCGCGGCGACCGACCTGGCCGAGGTCCTGGGCACAATCATCGCCCTCAAGCTGCTCTTCGGCCTACCCATGCTCTGGGGCTGCCTGATCACCGCGTTTGACACTTTCTTGTTGCTCTGGATTCAGAAGCTGGGCATCCGCAAGATGGAAGCCTTCATTCTGGTCCTGGTGGCGACGATCGGCCTCTGTTTCCTCCTGGAAATCGTCCTGGCCAAGCCTGATCTGGTGGCGGCGGCGCAGGGCTTGCGGCCGACCTTGCCGCCGGGCTCGTTGCTGGTCGCCATCGGCATTCTGGGGGCGACGGTCATGCCCCACAACCTCTACCTGCATTCGGCCCTGGTCCAGTCCAGGCAGATCGGCCGCGACCCGGCGAGCAAGGCGCAAGCCTGCCGGTACAATCTGATCGATTCGGCCATCGCCCTCAACGCGGCCTTCTTCGTCAACGCGGCGATCCTGATCCTGAGCGCGGCGGTCTTCTTTCGCCACGGGGTCGAGGTCGTCGGCATCGAGCAGGCGTATCAACTCTTGCCCGACTTCCTCAAGTTCCAGATTCCCCACGTCGGCCCGGCCGCGCCGATCTTGTTCGGCATCGCCTTGCTCTGCGCCGGCCAGAGTTCCACCCTGACCGGTACCTTGGCCGGTCAGATCATCATGGAAGGCTATTTGCACTTACGGATCGCCCCCTGGCTCCGCCGCTTGATTACCCGGATGCTCGCCCTGATTCCCGCCGTGATCGTGATCGCATTGACTGGAGAGCAATCGACGCAAAGGCTCCTGGTGCTCAGTCAGGTCGTGCTCAGCTTGCAGCTCTCGTTCGCCGTGATCCCCTTGATTCACTTCACGTCAAACCGCAAGAACATGGACAGGTTCGCCACGCCGCGATGGGCGCAAGCCTTGGCCTGGCTGACTGCGGCGATCATCGTCGGCCTCAATGGCAAACTGGTGCTCGACAATGTTGAGGAATGGGTGACGATGGCGAGCCAGTTCGGCGGGTCGATTGGGCCGGTTCCCACGTCCTTGCTGGTCGCGGCCGGCTTGTACACCCTGGTCGGCGCGGTGGCTTTGCTCTTGATCTGGGTGACGGTCAAGCCCTGGATCGCCCCGGCCCCTCCTTGGAAGCGCGAAGAGCCCGGGCTCGTACTCGACTGGGCCGA
Organism: Isosphaeraceae bacterium; assembly: GCA_039936275.1. Classification (GTDB taxonomy): domain Bacteria; phylum Planctomycetota; class Planctomycetia; order Isosphaerales; family Isosphaeraceae; genus JBDTIR01. The sequence goes on from JBDTIR010000146.1 coordinate 2,808, forward strand.
CGCTTTGCGCCCGCGCCCTCTGGAGCGGATCGCCGTGGCCCTGGAGCACAGTCCGGCCGACGCCGAGATCCTCAGCCGCGCTCTCAGCCTGACCGGACCCGACACCCGCTTGGTCCTGCTGCACGTCGCCGACACTCCGTTGGCCAGCGTCTTTGGGGCCGAAGCCGCCGACCGCCATACTGAGGCCGACAGCCGCTACCTCGACGAAGTCGCGCGCACCTTGGAAGAAAAAGGCTACCACGTTCGCTCGGTCCTGTTGCACGGTCCGGACCGCGCCGGGGAGATCGTCGCGCAGATCCGCAAGGAGCCAGTGGATCTC
>JBDTIR010000147.1:0-2180 GCA_039936275.1 Isosphaeraceae bacterium
CGCCGTTCTTGGAGATCGGCCGCCCGGTCAGTTCCGAGAGTTCATGATTGCCCAGGATCAAGTGAACGCGGTCGGGATACTGACATTTCAAAGCCGAGACAATGTCCACGAGTTGATGCGAACGATCGCCCCGGTCGTCCGGATACGAGAACGGCCCGTGGACCAGCTCTTGCAAGACCAGATGCCTGCGCGGGTGGGCGTCGAGCGCGGCGTCTCGCAGAACTGAAGCGAAGGTATGATTATGGCCGTGCAGGTCGCCGACGACCATGACCTCGTCAGCGTCGCTCAGGTGGACGACCGAGCCCCGACGCCCCGGCGTGGCCCGGTACAGGTCGGTCGCTCGTCGAATCGTGGTCAGGATCTTGCGCGGGTCGGGCATTGGCTCGGCCTTAGGGTTCCGAAACACGGCGAAGGAACGGCTTTGCGATTTCAGTTGACATCTTGTAGGGCGGGTGAAGCCGCCAATTCTCAGGATGACACACCCACTTGGATTTTATACTTGTCGAGACCGGAAAATTTGGATTTATTACGATAAGAGGCCGTAAAGAGCAATCATGAATGCCGGAACGGTAGCGATCCAGTAGACGCCAAGCACGCGGCCGGCGCGATCGAGCAGGTCGGGGACCGGACGCCAGCGGCGATTCAGGACCAAAGTCAGCCAGGAGGCCGCGACCGCGTAACCGACGGGGAAGCCAACGGGGAGGATCCACTCCCCGCTCCGACCACGCAGCAGGTAGGTGATGAAAATCAGAGCACCGAACAGGATTCCCAGGGCCGAAGCGACGCAGGCAATGAATCCTGGCTCTCGGGACAGACGGCGTATTGGTGGACGAGGTTTGCGGAGGCGGATGATGAGCAGAGCCAGCGACCAGAACGCAATGAGAGGGGCGGCACCGAGCATGGCTGCGCAGGACCATTCAGGAACTCTCTCTGGGAACGACCCGCCATCCACCGTGTACGTGAACAGGTCGTTCGGCTGACTGGCGCGGAGCACGGCCAGACCGACGGCGGTCGATGCGATGAGGACCATTATGTCCAATAAAGTGAGACGATGAGATGATGTGTTCACGAATTAAACTCCATCGCCTCTTCCCAGTGGGCATAAAGCGTGGCGAGCGACTCCTTCAATTGGTCGTAGCGGGATTGGGTCGAGCGGGCTCGGTCGGCGTCCTTCCAGGTCTCGGGCTGGCCGAGGGCTTCCTCCAACGAGGCCAGTTCGGCTTCGACCTCAGCGATCTCGCGTTCCAGGTCGGCGGATTTACGGTAGGGGAATTTGCGTTTGCGCTTCGTCGAAGACTCCGGGGCCGCTTTCGTCGTCGGGCCGTTGGACGAAGCGGAGGCAGCCGCTTTCGCCGCCGCGAGGTCGGATTCTTGTTTGGCGAGACGTTGATAGGTCTCGTAATCCCCCTCGATCACCCGGGCGCGGCCGTCGGCCACGACGATCAGGCGGTCGGCGACCTGATTGAGAAAGTAGCGGTCGTGGCTGACGACCAGGACGGTCCCCTCAAAGTCCTGGATCGAGCGTTCAAGTGCTTCGCATGACCAGATGTCGAGGTGGTTTGTCGGCTCATCCATGACCAGGAGGTTCGCCTCGGTCGCGGCCAGGCGGGCGAGCGCGGCCTTGCCTTTTTCGCCGCCGGAGAGCTTGGCGACGGGCTGAAACGCCAGGTCGCCCGAGAGGCCGAACCGGGCCAAAAGGTCGCGCACGTCTTGCTCGACCCATTCCAGGTCGTCCTCGGGCCAGACGGCGCGAACGACGGTCGTCTGGGGGGGCAAACCTTCCAACCCCTGGTCGTAGTAGCCGACCCGCACCTTGTGGCCGAGCTTCACCTCGCCCGAGTCGGGCGGCTCATTACCAATCAAGATTTTAATGAGTGTGGATTTGCCCGCGCCGTTGGGTCCCATGACACCGACGACCTGACCGCGCTGGACGGTCAGGTTTACGTTGTCGAACAGGAGTTTGGCGTAGCTTTTGGCGAGCTTGCGGGCCTCAATCACGATGTCGCCGGAGCGATCGACCTCACCGAAGCCCATGACCGGGCCGACGATCTCGCGCATGGTCTCGACCCGTTCGATCCTGCTCAGTTTCTTTTCGCGGTCGTGGGCCTGTTTGGCACGCTGCCCAGCGCCGTATTTGCGGATGTAGGCTTCCAGGTCGGCGACCTGGTCTTGCTGCTTCT
>JBDTIR010000148.1:0-8093 GCA_039936275.1 Isosphaeraceae bacterium
TTACTTTACTTTGATTGAACACCCCGTTCCAGCCGTAGAGCCAGCCGTCGGGGCCCCAGGTCAGGGAGTTGGGCAGTTCGTGGGTGTCGTCGCGGCCGAAGCCGGTGACGACGACCTCTTTCTTGTCGGCCTTGCCGTCGCCGTCGGTGTCCTGAAAGAAGAGGATGTCGGGCGCGTTGGCCACCCAGACCCCGCCGTGACCGACGGCGATCCCCGAAGGAATGTTCAAACCGTCCGCGAAAATCGTGAATTTGTCCGCCTTACCGTCGCCGTCGGTGTCTTCCAGGACCTTGATCCGATCGCGCCCTGGGCCTGGCTCGCGCCTGGGATATTCCAGGCTCTCGGTGATCCAGATTCGCCCGCGCTCGTCGAAGGTCATCGCCACGGGATTAACGATGTCGGGCTCGCTGGCGACCAGCTCAACCTTGAATCCGTCGGGCACGACCATCTTGGCCATGGCCTCGGTCGCGGACAAAGGCGGTCCCGGCGGCCTGTCCTGCGCTCGCGGGATGACTTCTGCCTCCTGCGCAACGGCCGAATTGTCCAGGCCAGCAACCAAGGCGACAGCCAAAACCAGCGCCAACGCGACATCTGCTCGCATCGTTCGTGTTCCCTTTTCCAATCGCTTTTGAGACCGCTCCGGACGGTTCGAGTATTGGGGTTCGACCGCCAAAACGCAAGCTGGACGCCCCACTGTCACAATGAAAGTCACGAAACGAAGAAAGAATTCCTTGGGAATCGGGCGTCGTTGCCTTATCGTCGAAGGAGCCATCGGTTGGACCGTTTTGAGAACTCAAAAAAGATGCAAAGGAGATCAAAGGTATGGGCGTAATGGACCGCTTCCGGCTCGACGGCCGTCGGGCGTGCGTTACCGGGGGAAGCCGCGGTCTTGGCCTGTCAATGGCGAGGGGCCTGGCCGAAGCCGGGGCCGACCTGGTCCTGGTGGCGCGCGACGCCGAAACCCTGGCCGAGGCCAAACAATCCTTGCTTGACACGGGGCGAGAGGTCCTGACCCTCTCGGCCGACGTCGGCGACCCATCGGCAAGCGAGATCGCGGCGCGTCGGGTGGCTGAGGAAATGGGCCCCATTGACGTCCTGATCAACAACGTGGGCGGCCGTCGGATCGACGTCAAGACCGAGTCGCAATCCCTGGAAGACTGGCAAAGGATCATAGATCTGAACCTGACCAGCGCCTTTCTCTGGTCGAAGATCGTGGGCGGGTCGATGCTGCCCAGAGGGCGAGGCCGGATCATCAACGTGGCCTCGATCTGCGGCCTGATCGCCACCCGAGGCATCGGCGGTCGCGCGTATGAAACGTCCAAGGCCGCGCTGATCTCATTCACCAAGACCCTGGCCGTCGACTGGGCGACGCAAGGTGTGACGGTCAACGCCATCGCCCCTGGCACCTTCCTGACCGATCCGAACCGTCGATGGTTCCGCGAGCGTCCTGAGCTCCGCGCCTCGATCGAAGGCATGGTCCCCATGGGCCGCTTCGGTGAGCCCGACGAAATAGCCCCCCTGGCCGTTTACCTCGCCAGCGACGCCTCAACCTATATGACCGGGGCCACTCTGGTGATCGACGGCGGTTATACCCTCTGGTGATGGCCGGAGGACGACTGCTCGCGGCTCGGCGCTGCGTTTGCGGGCCCCGCTTCACATCCAACACGTCATGCTTTCCAGAAGCTGGAGAGGGAGATCAACACAAACGAATTGCCTCGATCCTGGTCATCGAAATCGGTTGGTCGCAGGCCCTCGGGAAAGAGCGTTCATGGGGAGAGAGTTGTGCCCTTGCGAGCGGCGACCCAGGTTCCACCGGCGAAGAGATACGAGAGCGGCGGTCGGCCCGGTTTACCGCGTCGTACGATTCGGAAGCCGTGCCCTCGGAAATACGAGATCAGGTCCGTCGGATTGCACAGATAGCAGGCGTCGTTGTCCGCGTGAAACGGCGGCACGACGTCCGGCTCGCGCATCGTGAACCGCGGCGAGCGCCGCACTAACTTGGCAAGAAGTTGGGCCGTGTGAAAGAAGCAGAACGCGAGACTCTCCGGCACCGTATTCCCGTAGGGGTGTCTCGGCATGCCTGGTCGACGCCAGAACCTGAGCGACGGCCAGGTGGACGGTTTGACGACGAAACCCAGCCCAAGGGTAGGGCTAACCAGATTAGGGCCGACGATCGCGACGACGCCTCCCGGGCGGCAAACGCGGGCCATCTCATCGAGCGCCCGGCTTGGGTCGGGGACGTGCTCCAGACACTGGTAACAGACCACCAAGTCGAACGACTCCGAGGGAAATGGGATCTCGGTCGCGCTCCCGGGGCAGAGTCGGCAGTGATCGTGCGGTGGCGGCTCGAATGCGGCCGGGTTGAGGTCGATGCCGTTGGCGTCGTATCCAGCGTTTGCAAACGTGAACGTGGACCATCCGCAACCGCAACCGACGTCGAGGAGGCGGACGGACCCTGCCTGGTTTCCTGGCGGGCATACCCTAGTGACGAACTTCTGAAGTGGGGAGTAGAAATCGAGCGCGCCGACCTTGTCCTCACCGAACGACGCGCGAACGCTCGCGCTGGATGTGCGGTAGATGTCCTGGGCTGACTCGCTCATCTGCGTCTCCCTCGATTTTCCAACTGAGCGTTGAGGCATCTGTTCTGAATGACACTCATTTTGAGGACGGGCCGCAAGCCGATGTCGTGTTGAAGCGCACGCGCAACGACATCTTTTCCTCTGGTTCGCCGCCTTTGTGACCGTCAGTCGTCCCCGCTGGTCGTCGCGCTGGCACCTCGTTGGCGGAGTTCCTCGACGCGGAGCCGCTCTTGGCGGTAGCGCTCGCCGACTTCCAGGTCGAACGGTCGGAACCGATCCTCGGGGGCCGAGCCGGGGCCCCGGATCTGGCTCAGGCATCGATAACAGATTGTCACGTCCGGCACGAAGTAATAGAGCATCACGTCCAGGGCCGCCGTCGACAACAAGACGGCGAAGGCGAGCACCGGCAGATAGAAATACCAGAAGACCGTGCTCACAGCGAACCCGGAGACCACGATGGCCAGGCCAAGGCCGTGCGGGAAGTCCTTCTGGATGTACAGTTCCTCGGTCGAGCACCAGGGGCAGGCAGTCAGCGAGCCATCGTCGGCGATGGCCTTGTTGGAAAGTTCGCGCACCGCTTGACAGCGTGCGCAGGTCGCCGTCGAGGCGTCTTCCACGCGATCGACCCGGCCGACCGCTTCACACTGGGAGCATTCGTATGTCAGTTCCATGAGTGTTGGATCGCGGTCAATCCGATCAAAAGGATTCAAAAAATGGTGGGACCGGGCGCACCCGGCAGCAATCGGTCCACTGTACCATGCCCGACTCGCTTTGATCATGCCCTCCTCAAACCCCGAACACCCTGGACAGGCCCGTTCCGGAATTCGGGGGTGCCCCTCTCGATTTAGGCAAACGACCCTCACCCTAACTCTCTCTCAAGGGGAGAAGGGACCGGAATCGACTCCCTCTCCCCCTGGGAGAGGGCCGGGGTGAGGGGCCGGGGTTGCTCCCGATCGGGGAAAAGCCAAAATTGAGAGGGGCACCCGAATTCGGTTTCTCTCGCTAGTCAAGATCGTTTCGGTCGGTTATGATGGCGCGAATCCCAATTGTCAAGGGGATGCGCCCGACGCCCCGAGGTCCGGCCGTTTGGGGTGTCGTCCCGGCTCAACAACTTTCGAGTCGTCGAGCCGTCGGGTAAAAGATCGCGATTGGATTTGGCTGCCGAACGACGGCGGCCAAGAACGTGGCCGTCTCAGGAGATCCGCGTGGCGAAAGAGGAACCGATTCGGGTCGAGGGTCGTATCGTCGAGGCCCTACCCAACACGCAATTCATGGTGGCTTTCGAGGAAGGGCCGCTCCGCGGTCACAAAGTGCTCGCCCACATTGCTGGCAAGATGCGCAAGAACTTCATCCGGATCGTTCCCGGCGATCGCGTCACCGTCGAGATCACCCCTTACGACACCGCCAAGGGGCGAATCGTCTACCGCGAACGCTAACGAACCACTGCAAAACACGAGTTCGCCAGATGCGGATCAACTCGACCCGCCGCCTCGGTCCTTCCCCTTTTTTGGCCACGTTTGGCCGTCGCGAACGGGCCGACTTGACAACCCATCAGGTTGAGCCGCTTCAACGTCCGTCAACGCGGACCCGGCTCGCCATCCCTTCCCTCCAGGTTGAATCCTGAGTCCGGTTGGTAGAGTTCCTTTGCGCGCGTTCCAGAGCAACTCCCCGAACGACCTCGCCACCCGGAACGAAACTCACTATCGCGTGAAACCCTGGTGGTCTGTCACTTCCGATCATCCGGGTTTTTTGTAGGGTACGCTGTGAGCACCAAAGCTTTTCGATGCCATCGCACGGTACTCACAGAGCACTCTACGAAGAATCTAAAAACGAGAGCGAACAAAACGACCCAAGGCTCGCCTTCGACGTGTCGTCATTCTGGCGTCTACCGAACTTCGGGAGAATCCTGGAGCGTCACCGCACCCGACCTCGGGCCAACTCTGTTCTCGGTCACCATGCATCCCGGACCTTCTCGCGTGATTCCGCCCCCCCGTCTCACCCAGGTCTTTTCATGAGCCATCCTCTCCACGATCACGAGATCGACGACCATCCGCCGGTCAGTGAACCGCGCGTCGCCACGAACGGAGCCGATAACGGGGCTACGAAGAATTGGGCGGCGACACACGGAGGATCATCCCCCGTCATGACCTTGGGACGGCGCTCATGGTCTTTCATGTGTATGCCAATCAAAGCGTACCTGAGCTTGACCTTCGTCATCATCCTACTAGACTCGAGCATCTCCAACCTGTCCGCCGGAACGAGCTTGGCCTCGAGGCTGGTGACCCCTCCCTTCTTCAGAGCCTCGTGGGTGTTGAGCGCATTCGTCACTTTCGGCGTCACGATCTTGGCCGGCTCTTACTTGCTGGGGGTGGTGGCGCGCCTCCGACGGCCTCGGAACAAGGAGGTTGACCGGGGGACAAATAGTATTGCATGCGCAGCCACGCATTATTCGCTTTTAGGAATGTTAATCTTAATTAAAGCCTCAACACTATTGCACTTCATGGTGTGGCGGCAGTTCAGGAGGTTCGCGGAGGCCAAGTCAAGCAAGCCGGCCTTGACGTGGTATCAGGAGGCGGGTGGCTGGCTCTGCGGCGGGACCGAGGCGGCGAGCAGATATGCGGTGGGCCTTGCCCGGGTCTGGGACCCGTTGGACCACACCAAAAGCCCAATGCCTCGCGCACTCCAGGCGATCGTCATGCTCGGGACGATAGCGGGCTTGTCGGTCACAATAATTACGTGCCAGGACGTTGTCAATCGACTCGACACGCTGCCCAGTGATGAAGGACGTCGGATCGAACTCGTCGGCGAGGGGGTTGTTTTCGGCAAGATCGAGTTCGTCGACTCGTTCGGCCCCTTTCGCTTCGACCCGGACCAGAAGATTGGCAGTCATGGCACTGCGGGGCAGATCACCATGCCTGAGCCGGTGAGGACCTCGGTACTCCTTAGTCAGGGTGGGATTGTGCGGGGCGAGGGCCTGCGGGTGGAGATGAAGAACCACCGTGGCATTGCCTACTACAGCGGTCAAGGCCCGCAGAGCCGCTTACTCGAAACGGCCGCCAAGTTGACGATGGGCATGGTTCTCCTCGCGGCTTCATTGACGGCGGCCCGGGGCGATTATCCCATCAGTCGAGTGCTCTACTTGATCCTTGCGTTCGTGGTCTTGTTACGGACTGCCGTGTTCTATGCGTATGTGCCAGGAGCGGTCAGCACGGATATGTTGATCCTCTCGCTCGTCTCCATCGCGGTCCTGGTGGTCCTCGGCCAACCCGGCGTCTGGATCAGCAAGAGGACAACGGGCAGCAAGAAACCGAACTGGCTTTCCCTTGAATTGCGAGCGAAAACAGGGGGTACGTAGCAATAATGTTCGACATCGCACTCGTTAACACAAAAAAGACGTGGGCATTGATTGACTTCACTTCAAATGCCGTTTTCGTTCCCGTGGTTATCAGTTTCCAGGATCGTCGCCATCACTTTCTGGCTCAGGTGCGATCCCCGGCTCGGTCGCATTGACGAGCCGGATGCCTTAATCGGGCGCGTCCGGATCTGTGGGAGTCTCGGGGGAGCGATCCTCCGAGGTGACCCGGCTTTTGGCAGTCCTCTTGGGCAATAAGATCACGATCTCGGGATGCCCGCTCGATTCCTGGAACCCCTGGCAAGGTTTCTCGCGATCCGGCATCATGGAGTGGTTCGGGGCTTCTCCAGATTCACCGTGAACACGAAATGAAGAAGGGGACCCGGCAGGCGAGGTGGGAAGGAGCCGTTCGCTCTTGATCTTACGCGCCTTGGCTCCAATGATAGTCTTGAGCCATCTGCTGCTGGTCTCGTCCCTTGGGCGTCGGCATCGTTTGGGTCTGGGCTTTGCCGCGACTCGCGATCGGCTCGGGGGTTTTTGGTCCGGGCGGCGTGGCTTGGGTTTCGGGCTGGGATTGATGGCCCTGACCCCGGGTTGTACGGCACTGGTTGCCGGCTTCTGGTTCACGTTCGAGTTGCCGGTCCGCGGAGGCCCGAGCCAGGCGTCCGGGTCGCGGTAAGACGGATGGCCCATCGTCGTTGGATGGGCGCCAGACCCGTCGGCGTGCGATTTTGGAACGATGGGGGTTCTTGATGCGGATCGGTGGCGAGCAGGAGGATACCGAAGTTCATGCCCCCTTGTTCTGCGCCCGCTGCCGGCGAGGGGCCGACGACCTCTCGCCGCTCTGTCCGCACTGCGGAGAGACTCGGCAGGCGCAGGGGTTTTGCACCGTCTGCGAAGCTTACTGGCGACTGCCGGCGGGCGCGGATTGTCCCAAGCACGACCTACCGCTTGAGGCCGCTCGACCGCCTGATGAGTCACTCTTGGCCCTTGGAGAGCGGCCGGACTGGATCACGGTCGGCCGCTTTGGTCATCCGATGCAGGCCGAAGCCCCTCGATTGCGACTGGAGGCCGAAGGGATTCCCACCTTCGTGGACGGAGCCCGGATGGGCGATAATTCGATCTATCAAGGTGCCACGGGCGGCGTGCAGTTGCAAGTTCCCCGCTCCCTGGTCCACGAGGCCAGAGTCTTGCTCGCGCAGTCGTGGGCCCCGATCATCCCGGAAGACGACGACGACCTGGACGACGCCTGGGAAGAGCTTGCCCCCGACCCCGGGGCGAGGCTGCGGACCTTGATGCGGGGCGCCATGATCCTGGTCCTCGTGCTCTCGGTCCTGCGAGGGCTCGCCCTCTTGTTTGAGCGTTAATCAGCCGACCAGGCGCGCCTCGTCATCACCCGAAGGGAGGCTGAGGTCAAGGTCGTCGCGATGGTTGGCGAGGTGGCGCTCAAGTTTGCGGAGGGCCTTGTACTTTTCGTCACTGACGCGGGCGGGCGGCAAGGACATGACTTCGGCGATCTCGGGGACGGTCCAGCCGTGGGTCCAGAGATCGACGATCCGGTCCTGGCGGTCGGTCAAGGCGGCGCGGCGGGCGGCTTCGAGGATCTCGCCCAACTCCTGGCGGTCGCGGTTGCGGCGGTCAGAGTCGATTCCGGGGACGTGTTGTTCGTCGAACGACTCATGCCGCTTGGCCCGCTGCACGCGCTTGCGGACCATGTCGATGGCCCGGACCAGTTCGCGGCGCTCGGGGGTGTCGTCGCTCAGGACCAGATGCAGGTTGAGCCGGCCGGCGCGGGCCTGGTCGAGCAGTCGGCAACAGACTTCCTGGGTGCAATCGTCCCAGAGCCCCGGGTCAAGCCTGGCATTCCGCCAGCAGGCGGTGCAGTAGCGCTGGACGTCGCGGAGTAGGTCTGACTCGGACGTCTGGGCGGTCAGGGCGGCCAGTCCCATGACCAGGGCCATCGCGGCGGTACTCGCCCGGCGGTTCCGCGATTCATTGGGGGATGATGTCTTTTCTTGCATGCGGACACCCACTCCCGTGGCGTGAAGAGACCCGATCCGGTCGGGTCCGAGCGTTGCGTTGAGACCCATCAAAGTCCATAGGACGCCAAATGGACCATGGCTCACTCAAGACCCGGTCCCATCCTGAGTCGCCCGCGCGAT
>JBDTIR010000149.1:0-5341 GCA_039936275.1 Isosphaeraceae bacterium
AACGGGCGGTTGACCGGCCGCGCCGGGGTCGCGATCAAGTCGGCCCGTTGGGGCGAACGGCCGGGGGGACAAGGAGTCGGGTGGGTTGAGGCCGGCGGCACCTTGACGGCCAGCCAGGGGACCATCAGCGCAACCTTGCTGCGGTCCCTGGCCGACCAGATGCGGTTCCGCCTCGCGCCCCAGCTTGACCTGAGCCGAACCGATCTGGCCTACCAGGGGCTCGGCCTGGACTTCCGTCTGACCGAATCCGGCGAGATCCGTCTCGGCGGCGCCTTGGGCAACGACTTTGCCCCCGGCGCGGTTCTGGCAAGAGGCGACCGCGTCACCCCTTTGGCCTTCGCCCCTTCGGGCTCGGCGAGCGTTCGAGGGCTCTGGAACGCCCTCTTCCCGGCCACCGACGACGTGCTGGTTCCGGTCGGGGCCGAGACGCATATGCTGAACTACCTTCCGCTTCCGCCGACTTCCCCGATCGCGGTTCAGCCACTTAAGGCGAATTGAGCGGCCCGGGGTTCAACCGCTTCGCATCAAGATTTCGCAAACCCAAGGCTCTCCTTCAAGCCTCGAAAAATGCATTTCCTCATGACCGTGTGTCACGAGTTTCTGGGCCGGTCGTAAGAAATCGTGGACAAGGTAGTTGACACAATGCATGATCCGAAGGAAATTGGATCAGGAGGGACGTGTCACTCTTGCAACTTCTTGCCCGAGCGATTCCCCGCCACAGACCGCAGCCATTCTTTGAGATGGTTTGATCAGACTTGAACCTGATCCTGATCCAGGCCCGCCTTGATCGCTGGCCAGCCGCGCCGCAATTTGCCCCCGATCGCCCACCGTTCTGTTCCGTTGGAGACTCGCCGATGCGGACCTTCTCGCTGTCGAACCTGACCTCCTCGGGACGCGCCAAGATGTGCGCCCTGCTCTGTCTGGCCTGGCTGGCGGCCCTGGCCGTCGCGCCGGTGTCCTTGGTCTCGGCCCAGGATGAAAAAAAGGCGGCCGAAGTTCCCGCGGCGGCACCGGCGGCCGACAATGCCGCGGAGCCTGCCGAGAGCAAGCCCGCCCAGAAGAAGTCAATGCTGGTCTGGGCCATCGAAGCGTCAGGACCGATCGGCGTGTTCCTGGTGGCCCTGTCGGTCTATTTCACCGCGTTGGTCATCCGCCTGTTCCTGGAATACCGCGTCAAGGAAGCGGTTCCCGCCGCCTTGATCGAGAAGCTTGAGACGGCGATCAAGGAAAAGAAGTTCCAGGAAGCCTACGACGCTTGCAGGGATGACAACTCGTTTTTGGCCCGCCTGGTCCGCACCGGCGTGGCCAATCTGCCCAACGGCCGGGGCGAGGCCAAGGAAGCCATGAACGCCATGGCCGATGAGATCGTCGTGACCATGGAAGGCCGGATCAGCTACCTGGCGACGATCGGCACCCTGGGGCCGATGATCGGCCTGGTCGGCACGGTCTGGGGCATGATCCTCAGCTTCCAGGAGATCGCCACCGCCTCTGGCGGGCAGGCCAGACCCGAGAAGCTGGCCGCTGGCATCTCGACGGCCTTGTTCATTACCCTGGAAGGGATCTCACTGTCAGTGCCGGCGATCTTCTTCTTCGCCTTCTTCCGCAACCGGATCTCGCAGATCTCCATGGAAGCGTCGAAAGTCGCCGACCGCACCATCACCGCCTTCTGGGCGGCGGCCAAGCAACAGCCCACCGCGAAAGCGCCTGTCTGATCGATTTTGAGCCCCTTTGGAACCCAATCGTCCCCGCCGCCCTGTTCTGGTTTGATCGTTTGATCCAAAACCCAAGGGCGGCCGGGGAGTCGAAGGAGGCCCGCCCCGTGTCCGGAAGCGTCTCAAGCGAAGTCAGGGCCGAACCCAACCTGACCCCCCTGCTGGACATCGTCTTCCAGCTCATCACCTTCTTCATGATGGTGATTAACTTCAGCAAGGACGCCTACGACGCCCGCGTCCGCTTGCCCGTGGCAGGCTCGGCCAAGCCGGTCGACGCCTCGCCCCACGACGACCGCCTGGTCCTCAACCTCGACCGCGACGGCCGGCTCCTGGTCCCCGGAGAAGTCCCCCAGGGGACCGAGGAAGCCATCAACTGGATCAAGCAGCAAGCACGTTTGACACGAATCAATCTGGAGTTTGCCGGCAAGAAACTCAAGGCCGGTGAAGCCTTGCCCACCACCCTGGTCATCCGGGCCGACAAAGGGACCCCATACTCACAGTTCTTCCGGATCGTCACCGCGTGCCAGGCCGAAGGGTTCCAGAAGTTCGCCTTGAAGGCAATGAACAGTGAAGGGTGAGGTGACCTGGCCATGAAGAAGACCAAACACGAGGAAGTCGAAATCCAGATCACGCCCATGCTTGACATGGCGTTCCAGCTCCTGACCTTCTTCATCATGACCTACCACCCCGCGCCGGCCGAAGGGCAGTTCTCCATGAACCTCCTCCCCGCCTCGCCCCAGGCCAAGCTCGACGCCCCGGCGGCCGACACCAGCGCCCCGGCCGACCCCAACGTGCCGGCCGCCTTGCGCACCATGAAAACCACCCTCCACGCCGCACCCAGCGGCGCTCTCGGCCGCGTCACCGTCGGCGAGGTCGAGGTCCAAGGCATGGACCAACTCCGCGCCAAACTCAAGGAAATCCTCTCCGACAAGTCCCTGCCGTTCGACCAGGCCCTGATCCAGGCCGACCCCCAACTCCACTACGAAGACCTGATGCGTGTTGTTGATATTTATTCAAATTTGAATATTACAAAGATCAGTTTCGCTCAGATGGAGGACGGGGGTGGTCCAGGCGGCGCGGGAGGTGCACTTTGAGCCGGCGTGACAAGGGGCTGTTCCGGGGTTCGGAATTCCCGAGAATGGTCCTGCTCATGGGCGTGGGCATTATTGGCTGGGTCGTGGTCTACGTCTTCGCCATGCGAGGCCAGCGTGAGACCATGCCCAGGTCCAGTCCGGCCGCTCAGGCCTCGCCTCTGCCCCCGGCGGACGACGCCCCCGAGTTCCAGGGCATCCGCGACAAGACCGTGCTTGGCCCCAACGACATGGCGGCCTACGCCACTCTCTTTCGCAGGGTGCAAGAGACGCCCGCCGCCGAACTGGCCGCCAAGGCCAGGCACGACGTCGTCTACAGCATGCTCTTTGACGACCCCAAGCGATTCCGAGGATTGCCGATCCATCTCGAAGGCAGCGTCCGCCGCGTGCTCGTTCACGACGACGCCGATCCCAAGGTTGTCTCCGACGGCCGGATGTATGAATCCTGGGTCTTCACCCCGGACAGCCAGAACAACCCGGTCGTCATGGCCACCAAGACCGTGCCCAAGACCTTACCCATCGGCGACGAGGTGCTGGAGCACGTCTCGTTTAACGGCTACTTCCTCAAGCAGATGGTCTATCGAGACGGTCAGAACAACCTCCGATTCGCCCCTTTGCTCGTAGGCCGCCTGACGCATACGACCGAGACCAGGCCCGACACCGGTTCGGCAAACAATAGTTACCTGATCTGGACGGTCCTGCCGCTGGTCGTCCTGTTCCTCTACGCCCTCACTCGCTGGGCCTTCTCCCTGAAGCGCATCCTGTCAAAAGATCGAGAAGAGCCTGTCGAACGTCGGCCGGTTCCGTCCGACACGATCGACCCGGACGCCCTCTCCGCCTGGGTCGCCGGGGAAGACGGTGACGAACCTGGCGAGGAACCTGGCGAATTTCTACCCCCGGACGAGACGGATAAAAATCCTCTGACCTGAGTGATTGTCGTCGAATGGCTGGCGGCTGATGAACGGGGCGGACTCGAGGTCGTCGAGACTCCTCTGATTCGTCAGTCGTCACTCATTATTCGAACGGACGTTTTGGTCAGAGACCGGTCTTCAAGTCGTGGACGAGGCAGCGGACCCGAGCCCGAGCGACCACGGCTGGAGGGGTGGGGTAATGGCGTTCGAGCCCGGCCTGGGCCCGTTCCAGGGAGCGGGGGTCGAAGTTCAATCGGGCCTGATCGAGGATCGCCTCATGCAAGGCCCGGGTGAAGTCGAGATCAAGCGACAATTCACGCTCTGCGCGAACCGAGCCGTCCTTCATTTCGAGCAACCGAACGGCCAGCTTCAGGGGCTGCTCGCCAGGCAAGCCGGCGGCAGGGGGCAGGTTCCGCATTGGCCTGGGGACGAGGTGCCAGCAGAAAGTCGCGATCATCCAGGGGACGGCCGCACCGAACCGGCAGCAGACCAGGATCAACGGCTCATCGGCGAACAGGGCGAACTCCGCCTCCTCGTCGCGAACCGCCTCGACCTGGGCGGCGGTCACGCCACGGATTGACACGTTCAGGTGATGGCCCAACTGGTTGTAGATATACTGGGCCCCCTCGGGCCATTTTGTCGCCGCTTTGGCGCGGACTTCGCTCGGCGTGTTCGTCCGGAGCATCGCTCAAGACTCCTCGGCTCACGGCGCGTCGGTTCCACCGCAGCGACGAACGGGCCCTTGATCGGTCCATCCTCAATGATGAGCCGCCTTCCACATCCAACCAATCCGGCGGCTTGCTCCGTCGAGATCTCCACGCAGCATAGCGAAACCATCACAAACCGTCCAGGGTTCGCCACGGTATTTGTATGGATCTACATAAAATTGATTTATTGACGACAAATGAATTTTGTTACATGAAATTGTTTTAATCGCTTGTTTTCATGCTTCGCGTTGAGAATACCATCAGGCGAATTGCCAAGTCTGAGTGTCGGGCGGCTGCCCACCATTCAGAAATTGCGGCCGGGACGACCGCCCTTCCAATCTGGAATCTTCCGGGCGTCGGGGTTGATCAGGTCGCCTTTTGGGGCTGTCTTCTGTATATTCCGAGATCAGCCGAGCTGTCTTCAGTTTCTTCGGGAGTCTTGGTTTGCAGACCGATGCGTTTGACTTTGAGCTGCCGACCGAGTTGATCGCCCAGCACCCGGCCGAACCGCGAGACCGTTCGCGGTTGATGGTCGTCCGACGAGCGGCGGGAGTCTGGGAGCACCGGGTTTTCGCCGATCTGCCCGACTTGCTCGCGACGGGGGACGTCCTGGTTCGCAACAATACTAGGGTCGTCCCTGCGCGGTTGATCGGCAAGCGAGAGGCGACCGGGGGGAACTGGGAAGGCTTGTTTCTGCGAGCCTTGCCGGACGGCCTTTGGGAGATCCTGGCCACCACGAGGGGCCGGCCAAAGCCTGGCGAGACCGTGGTCCTGGACGCCGGCTTGCGGTTGACTCTCGTCGAGCGGGGCGACGGTGGCCGCTGGATCGTCCGAGCCGACGGGGACGAGCCGGCGGCCCAACTGCTGGAACGGCATGGGCACGTCCCCTTGCCTCCTTATATTCGCAAAGGACGCGAAGA
>JBDTIR010000150.1:0-2514 GCA_039936275.1 Isosphaeraceae bacterium
GGTGTTGAACCGGCTCATCGTCGGCGGTCGGCCGCCTGGAGCTTCGCGGGTGCCGACGGTGAGAAAATACGCTGGTTCGCCCTGTTGGAGCACCGGCGATAGGCCGGCTTGACCGAGCCTGGCGAGAGCCATCCGCTCAAATAACGGGGCGTCGGGGCTGGTGTCGAGCACGAGTTCGCCCCGTTGGAGCAACGGTGCCGGGTTGCCTTGATTGGGCCTGGCAGCAATCATCCGTTCAAATAATGGGGCGTTGGCGTTGGCACCGGGCACGAACCGTCCTGCTTCGCCGTCGCTGATCGGCCAGTTGATGCGCAGGCGCATGCCTTCGGGGTGGTCGATCGATTCGACCTCGACGCCGCACGCCGGGTCAAAGCCGGTCAGATCGACGGCGATTGGCCGACCCTGGGCCGAGGCGGCAAGCAACAGGGCGAGCACCGACCAACCACCAAAAGTCCACAGGCAAGCGAGGCGGAGCGTCATTTGGCGTACCTTTTGGCGGTTTGTCGTGGTCCCTTTGGGGTTCGCAGCTCAATCCCGGCTCGGGGCGATGGCCGCCAGATCTGGCGGGGCGTCAAAGGGGGCGTGGACGGTCTGGATCATCGTGTCGTCATGAGCCAGGATTTCCTGGAGGCCGACGAAGTAATCGGAGTTTCTGGCCACGACGAGGTTGAACACGGGCATGACCCCGGTGGAGGTGATCGACGCGACCCGAACCGTGCCGCCAAGCGTGCGAACCAGATCGCCGACCGCCAGGTTCCGGGCCATCGTCCAGCCTTTGCCCGCCTTCCAGAGATAATGCAAGGGCGTGACCGTCAAGGTCTCATCCCCGAGCGCGATCCGTAAGGTTTCATAGGGTGGATTTTTGTGGAATTCCAGGACCGGCTGATAGCTGGCCGCTCCGGTCGTCGGGTCTTGCGAGAGTACCCGGTCGCCGACCTGGATCGTTTCAATCGCCTGCGCTCCAGTGAGGGTCCGTACTGGGGTTCCGGCCCCGAAACAGGAGTGATGGAGTCCAATCATGTTGGGCAGAAGATAGCCAGGAGGATAGGGGATCGAGGCTAATTGATTCAGGGTGGGTTTGGTGTCGTATTCGGACGCTGACGTAGTCATCCCGAGCTGATCAATCCACCAGTTCTGCCACGGCTTACTGTCTTCACCATAGTCCTGCTCAGTGGTGGTCTGGAGGACTGGCAAAATTCGCTCATTCATCTCGTGGATCGCGATGTTCTGCTGGTCCAAGGTCCGCACATCGTTGACAAGCTGCTGCTGAGACGAAGCGGCAGCCCGCTGGGCTTTCTGCATATTCAGGGCGATGATCTGATCGCGGATGATTGCATCGTCCAAGGGGTTCAAGCGTGCTTGGACTGGGGAGACTCCACTCATCCGAGGGAGATCGTATCGAAAGGGGATCGATCGCGCCCGGAGCGTGGAAGTGAGCGTCCAGGGATCGCCGTCCCAATGCTGGCCGAAGGGATCGAACGGGACCGCGCCATTAAAACCCCGAGGGTAAACCGGCGGAGCAGGATACGTATAGAGCCGCTGGACGTTGGCCTTGTCTCCCTCGACGAACAGGACGCCAGGCGAGCCAGGACCGGCGACCGACTGCTTGACCTCGTACTTGATCGGATCGCGCAGCAAGCCGATCAACGGGCCGACGAAATCACGCCAGTCGCGATGGCGGAGCGATTCCGAAGCGATCCGACGCACCTCGGCCGAAGGGCTGTAGACGGCCAGATGGGCCAAGGCGCGCGAGGAAGGGCGGGAATCAATCTGACCGAACAGTTGAACGGCGACGCGCTGATCAACGAGGTCCCCCCGGGCGAAAACCTTGCCGACCGAAGGTACGGCGCGGGTATCGGTCACGCCGGCCAGGGCGGCTTCGGCCTCGGCGCGAGTCTTGGAGTTCGAGAGCATCCCCTTCCAGGTTTGCAGCAAAGGACGCCAGTGCGCGTCGGCCTTCGCCTGGGCCTTGCGGTCGGCCTTCTCAGCGGCAACCTGGTCGTCGGTCATCCAGTGGCCGTCGTGCCTTTTGTAGCCGAGCCGCTTCCAGGCCGCCTCGCGCTTGGGGTCGAGCCGGGTCACGGCGGTCAGGTGCGCGGTGGCCTCGGGCTTCAAGTCGTGGGCCTCGCACCAGAGGGCCAGGTCCCATTGCGCGTCGGCGGTGTTCTTCGCCCGAGCGCGGCGGTCGTTGTATTCGGCCAGGGCGGCGGCGAGCTTGGCGTCGCTTTGAACCCGGTCGGCGACGGCCTCGGGCTTCTCCCAGCGCCCTTGATAAGCCACCATGCCCATCAAGGCGCGGGCGGCGGCGTGCGACGGCTCGGCCAGGACGGCGCGGGCCAGATGAATCAAACGCTCAGCCTGCAAGCCGTGGGCCTCGCACCAGAGGGCGAGCTTCACGTGCGCGTCAGGGTCGCGACCGGCGCGGGCCTTTGCCTCTTGATAAGCCGACGTCTCGGCCGACGGTGGCGACGCGGCCTCCGGCGGATTGGCGACGAGCAGGGCCGAGCCGACGAG
>JBDTIR010000151.1:0-2698 GCA_039936275.1 Isosphaeraceae bacterium
ACATCGTGCGAATCGCCACCGGAGGGACTTACGACGACCCCGGGCGCATGATCGGCGAGGACGGCGCCGTCAGCCTGCGGATTGTCGAGCGAGGCCCGGTGCGCGAGGCGGCCCGATACGCCTTCACCCTGGCCCGCAAGACCGGCAAGCGCGTCACCAGCGCCTCGAAGTACACGATCCAGAAGGCGACCGACGGCCTGTTTGAGCGCGTCGCCGACGAGGTGGCCGGGCAGTTCCCCGAGGTCACGCACCAGATCGAGCTGTTTGACGCCCTTTTGGGCAAGATCATCATGACGCCTGAGCGGTTCCAGATCGTCCTGGTGCTCAACGAGTACGGCGACTTCCTCTCCGACATGGCCTGCGGCCTGGCCGGCTCTCTCGGCATCGGCGCCAGCGCCAATCTCGCCTTCGATGCCTCGCAGGTGGTGCGCGTGGCCATGTTTGACGCCGCCCACGGTACCGCGCCCGACATCGCCGGCAAGAACCTGGCCAACCCGACGGCGATCTTCCTGGCCCTCTCACTCTTGATCTACCAGCTTGGCGAGACCACCGTGGCCGCCGCAGTCAAGAACACGACGCTCGACCTTCTCCGCCAAGGCGTGCGCACCGGCGACCTCGGCGGCCAGGAATCCACCGAGAGCTTCACCGCCGCCGTCGCCTCCGCAATCCACCAGCGCCTGACCCCTGCCGAAAGCGGAGGAACCGTAACGACGGCCTGAACGGCCCCCATTTCCTCGCTTTGGTCAGTCTACTACTGTTTCTGGGAAGGCAAGAAAATTGCCTGGATTACCCTGCTAACCACGAGAATTAGGAATGGCCCCTCTGGCTTCCCGCAGACCGCATGACCTTCGCATCGCGGCGGACTCGGCACACCGCGATACGCTCTGGTCGTTTGGTCGGATTCTGTCAGTGGGCTGGTCCGCTAAGCTTGGTTGTTAGGCGGTCGGGGTGGTCGCATGAACAAGCGAAAGCTGTTACGGAAGCTACTCGCGTCGCCGAACAATGCGCGGTTCGATGACGTCAGGGTTCTCATCGAAGCGTTCGGCTTCCGGCTCGTGCGCGTTTCAGGAAGCCACCACATTTTCTCGCATCCGGCGGTCCCGGAGTTGGTAAACTTGCAGGAAGTCGCCGGAGAAGCGAAGCCCTATCAGGTCCGGCAAGTTCTCCGCCTGGTCGAACGGCACAATCTTACATTGGACGACGTGGAATGAGCGACTATCACATCAATATTTTCACCAGCGATGAGGACGGCGGGTATATCGCCGACATCCCGGACCTTGCCCATTGTTCGGCATTCGGGGCGACGCCGGAGGAGGCCCTGGGGCAAGTGCTTGTCGCCAAGGCGGCCTGGCTGGAGGCCGCTCAAGCAGAGGGCAAGCCGATCCCCTCGCCGAAGTATCGGCCGGCAATCTACCAAGTCGCCTAGAAACTCACGATGGCCCCGGGCCGGAGATAAGGGGACGGCCGGAGATAAGGGGACGGAGCGAATAAATCCATGATCGACGCTGCCTTTCGGTTGACCAGCCTGACCGACGAGATAGGGCAACGTCACCTCGTGGGCCTACGACGCCGCCAACCGGGCCACCACCGAGACCGACTCCCGCACCCAGCTAACCCCTGCATTTATTCGCTCCGTCCCCATTATCTCCGGCCGATATTATAGGCAGCCTGGGCCACTGAGGGAACTCGATGTTGACTCGCCAAAAGGTGCTTCTCCTGATCCTTGAACTCGCCGGGAGGCCGGTCCAGCGGCTGGAGCTGATGAAGTGGTCCTTCCTGCTCCGTCACGAGACCGCCTCTAAGGGCGGAAGCTCGTTCTACGACTTCGTACCCTACCGTTTCGGACCCTTCTCGTTTGCCCTCTATCAAGAGATTCAACGGCTCGTTGAACTGAACTACCTCCTGGAAGAGGATGACCAGACGTGGCGGATAAACCCCGAGCCCGTGGGCTCCCCCCTGGAGCTTGCGCCTTCGGTCGAAAAGGAAGTGCGACGGCTCTTTTCCCGGTTGGCACGGTTCTCGGCCAATCAATTAGTTGATTACGTCTACGAGCGTCATCCTGAGTTTACGGTGAATAGCGAGCGGGCCAAGCTCCGGACCCGACCGACGGCCGATGTCGCCGTTTTTACGGCGGGCTATGAAGGTATCTCGGTTGACTGTTTCCTCAACCTCCTCGTCCAAAACGGTGTTGAACGGCTCATCGACGTGCGGAACAACCCAACCTCCCGCCGCTATGGATTTCATAAGAGCACGCTGGCTCGACTCTCGAACAAGCTCGGTATCCAGTACGCCCACTTCCCCGAGCTAGGAATTCGCTCCGAGAAGCGGCAACTATTCCCGCCCGATGGCGACCGGGCGGCACTCTTTGACGAATACGAGGGCACGACGCTCCTAATCGAGAAAGCAGCCCTCGAAGCAGTATCCAAACTCGTGACCGAACGTCCGAGCGTCCTTGTCTGTATGGAAGCTGCGCCGGAATGCTGTCACCGGAGCCGACTCGCCTATCGAATCGCCGGCACTACAAACCTCCCCATCCGTCACCTTCGGCCTTAAAGCCATGAACACTTCCACAACGCGAGAAAAGGTCCTAATCACGGTCATGACGTATCCGCACCCGTCGGAGAAATACGAAGAGCTCGTGTGTACGGCTGGGATTACCGAGTCGTTGGATTGGGTGCGGCTTTATCCGGTCGATTAC
>JBDTIR010000152.1:0-3822 GCA_039936275.1 Isosphaeraceae bacterium
ATCGCGCCGCCGACGATCGGCGTGACCCTGAACATGGCTGGGCGGGTGCCGGTTGATCTGGTCGAGTCGAACGGCCGAACTCTTCCAGAAGTGGCCGTCCCCCTTGCCGCAACGGTCACGCCCCAGCAGGCGAAGGCCAATCTGGCCCACGACTCCAGGGCCGCCGCGGCCGCCTCAGGCGAGTCCCACGACGGCCACACCACTCCCGAGGAACACGTCCTGAGCGAGGCGGAAACCGTCGTCAGCGACGAAGGGGAGAACCTGATCGGTAATCACTCTTGAGCCGGCGGACGGAATTCGGCGATCACCTCGATCGGGCCGACGAGGTTACGGTTGAACTCCGGCAGGTCCTCGGCCGGGACCCAGTATTCCTGGTGGACCGAACTGCCCACGGTCTGCACATCGTATCTTCGCAGGAACTCGGTTCGGACCTGGAACCTGGTCACATAGCCGACGAAGCCGGACGCCTCGTCCTTCGTGTTCCAGTTTCGGGCGATCCCCGAGGCATACTGCTCGTTGAGGACCGGATAGAAGATGGGCTGGAACGAGAGCCGGGGCGGGAACATCCGGAAGCCGCTCGCGCGGATCA
Source organism: Isosphaeraceae bacterium (assembly GCA_039936275.1). Lineage (GTDB taxonomy): Bacteria > Planctomycetota > Planctomycetia > Isosphaerales > Isosphaeraceae > JBDTIR01. The sequence goes on from JBDTIR010000152.1 coordinate 590, forward strand.
AGTCCAGTTCTTTCTGCCCAACCGGGCGGAACAAGGTCGTGGTCTCTTCATTAGACATAAACGCCGCCTTAAATGCTCTTTCCTCTGACACTTCCCCGAGGCTAACGGTTCAAAAGTCGGGCGCGGCGCTCATCCAGGGACGGCCCCTTTGACGACCCGAGCAGGGGCGGACGCCGAGGCGCCGCCGGGGCGGGCGATAGCGATCCGCAGGCCGATCTCGTTGGCTGCGTCGTAGGCGATCACGGCGTTGCGGTGCGGCGTCGAGGCGTCAGCCGACAGGAGCATGGCGGTTCGACCCGTCGCCTGCCTGGCGGCGCGAAGGCGCTCGGCCAGGGGACGCATCTCGGACGGGGCCGGCTCGTGGTCCACCTTCACAGCGCCCTTGGGATCAATCTCCACAAGAATATAGTCATGTTGAAGATCATCAAGCGTCCGCGATGGTCCTTGCACCGTGGCGCTGGGGGCGCGCTCGGGGTTGGGCGGGGGAATTTCGAGGGTTTTGTAAAGCACCGTCGTCGCAGTGACCAGAAAGAACAGGACGAGCTGAAAGGCGACGTCGACCATGGCGGCCAGATCAAGTTCCTCGACCGTCTCGGCCGAGCTTCGGGCCAGGGTGAAGCCCGCCGCCTCTTCGTCCTCGTCCTGGGGATCGGATTCCTCGACGTCGTCGCCGAAATCGATCGGGGGAATTTCCTCGGCAAACGGCTGGGCGTCGTGAGCGGCGATCTGAACGGGCGGGCTGCCGATCGATTCCGAGGGGTAATGGCCCCGTCCGCTAAGGTCGAGGTCCAGATCGTCCATGTCAATCCAGATCGGCTCGTCCGTCTCGGCGGCCTCTGGCGTGAGGGGGGCCTCGGTCGGAGGCCCCGGGGGGCTGGGCGGTTCGGTCGGGATTTCGAGATCTGGACAGAGCAAGGCAGGCAGATCGGCCAGGCGCGCCCAAGGAACCGTCGTGCCTGCCGGGCGGACCAGGTCGTCCTCATGCAAGACGCCCTCGGCCAGCGCCGCGCGCACTTCGGCCGTGGTCAGATCGCGCTCGACCTCCAGGCGTTCGGAATGGAAGACGTCCCAGCGTTCCAAGGCGTAGGCACCTCCATGACAACAAGATTGCGACCATTAAATAGAAATCGAATATATACCTATTACGCAATCATGCTATTTCGGTTCCTGGACCCCGATGTTCAGCGACACGCCCTCGACTTCGGCGACGACGGAGGCGAGTTTCAGGACCGAGCCGTGCGGAACCGAGCCGTCGGCCTGGAGCACGACCTTGCGGCGCCCTTGGCGCAGGCCGTCGGTGATTGCCTTGCGGACCTGGTCCAGGGTCGCGGGCTCCCCTTCGCCGTTGCCGATGAGGATGCGCAAGTCAGCGTCGGCCGATCCGGTCGGCAGCAGGGTCAGGAACGTGGCGTCGTCGCTCTCAACCCCAACGCCGTGCCGGGCCTGGGGGACCTCGACCTTGGGCCCCTGGTCCATCTGCACCGAGAAGAGCAGGAACGTCATGAGCTGAAAAACGACGTCCACCATGGGCGTCATGTCAATATGCTCATCGCGTTCTTCCGAGACCTGGCGACGGAGGAGCATGAAATTGACCTTGAATCTGGAGGGCGTGCGATCCGCGCCGAAGTCGGGGAAATCCGGACGTGCGGCCCGCGTGAGCGTTGGCGTTCGAGTTAGCGAGGCAGGACGGCGCGGGTCGTGCTGGAGCGTGACGCCTGGCCGCCTCGGCCGGACTGGGCCTCGGCCTGTTCGAGCACTTCGATGACGTCTTGAAGCTGGCGTTCGGTACGGTCGCGGAGGTGGCGAAGCCTGGCGTGGATGTCGTTGGCCAGAATCATGATCGGTGTGGCGATCAAGAGGCCGCTGCCGGTGGCCCAGAGGGCGAGGCTGATGTCTGAGGCGAGGTCGGCCGGGTTGACCTTGGCAGCCCCGCCGCCACCGCCGATCCGGCCAAACGCGCCGATCATGCTGGCAACCGTGCCCAGAAGGCCGAGCAAGGGGCCCATGCGCACGATCGTGGACAGCGACGCCAGGCGGTTCTCCATGCCGGAGACGACCTCGGTGTGGAACTCCAGGACCAGAACCTGCTTGATCTTGGCCAGACCTTTGTCGCGGTTGCGCAAGGCCACTGCGATTAACTGGGCCAAAGCCGTATGCCAGTACGGCGGCCCCTGGCAGAGGGCGAGCGCGGCCTCGTAATTCCCCCCTTTCAGGCAGAATTCGCGGACCTTGCCGATCAATTCGGCGGCCTGGTCTCCTTTGATCGTTTTCCTGGCCAGCCCTCGGTAGAGGAGAATCGAATTGTAGACCCCCCAGACGGCCAGAAATGCCAGGGCGACGTAGACCACATAGCCGAAGGCGTCGATGATCTCGGTGATTTCGAGCCCAGAGGACGCGCCCTGGACGGCTTCGGTCGGCTCCATGTGAGGTAGTCCCAACGCAGGTCGAGGTCGGTTCGAACGGGTCCAGCGCCCTTGGGTTCCATTGTGGCGTGGAGGGAGGCCGGGAGCAAGGGTGCGCTTCGAGCCGGACAATGCCTTGCGGCAAATCGTCGTGCGCGGCAAAATGATGGGGCGATGAGGAAAGAGACCCCCCAAGCACATCGATCGGGTTCCCCATGCCGCGCACCGTGCTGATCGTTGACGACGAGCGCGACACGAACGATCTCCTGGCGAGCCTGGTTCAGGCGCGCGGTTTCGAGGCGGTCCAGGTGTTCGAGGGGGCCCGCGTCCTGGGGGCCGTCCGAGCACACGCCCCCGACTTGATCCTGCTCGACCTGATGATGCCCGACATGGACGGGTTCGAGGTCTGCGAACAGCTGAAACGCAATCGAGAGACCAACCTGATCCCGATCTTGATGGTCACGGCCTTGAACGACGCCGGCCATCGCGCCCGAGGGGTCCGCGTCGGCGCTAATGACTACCTCACCAAGCCATTCACGACCGGAAGTCTCTTCTCGGCAATCGACCGGGCCCTGGCCTGGCGCCGCGAACATACCGAATATGGCGTCACCGGCGAGATCCACTTTGACGTTCGTGGCGAGCTGGACCACCTTCAGCAAGTCAACGACCTGCTGGCCGATCTGTACGCCCATACCGAACTGACCGACCGCCAGATCAAGGACCTGCGGCAGGCCGTGATGGAAATGGGCGGCAACGCCATTGAGTGGGGCCACCACAAGAACGCCGACCTCCCCTTGCGGATCACCTACCGGATCGGCCCAGACGCCGTCA
>JBDTIR010000153.1:0-1842 GCA_039936275.1 Isosphaeraceae bacterium
TTCTTCAAGAGGTCGCCGTGCGCGTCCCAGTTGTCGTCGTTGTGGGCGCCTCCGGCGTAGAGCTGAACGAACCGGACGCCGCGCTCGACCAGTCGTCTGGCCAGCAGGCAACGGCGGCCGAAGTCCGCGGTCCGCGGTTCGTCGAGGCCATAAAGGGCCTTGGTCTCGTCGGTCTCCCGAGCCAGGTCCACGGCCTCGGGTGCGTGCCTTTGCATGGAGTAGGCCATCTCATAGCTGGCGACCCGCGCGGCCAGGTTGCTGTTGTCGGTCCTGGAGGCGAGGTGGTCGGTATTGTAGGCGTGCAGGGTGTCGAGCACCCGGCGCTGGTCGGCCTCGCTCATTCCTTCGGGGCGGCGGAGGTCAAGCACCGGCTCGCCTGCCGATCGTAAGAGCGTGGCCTGATAGCTGGCGGGCATGTAGCCGCTGGACCAGTTCTTTGACCCGCTGATCGGCCCACCGGTCGGGTCAAGCATGACGACGAAGCCGGGCAAGTCCTGGTTCACGCTGCCCAGGCCGTAGTTGGCCCAGGAACCCAAGCAGGGGCTGCCCGAGAGGATTTTACCCGTGTTCATCTGAAGCATGGCCGATCCGTGGATCGGGGAATCGGCGGTCATCGCGTGCAGGAAGGCGATGTCGTCAACGCAGGTCGCCAGGTGGGGAAAGAGGTCGCTGACCCACTTGCCGCACTGGCCGTACTGCTGGAACTTCCACTTCGGCCCGACGACCCGCCCCTCGTTCTTCTTGCCCCCTCGTCCGAAGGTCTTGACCGGCACCGTCTGGCCGTCGAGCTTGTAGAGTTCCGGCTTGTAGTCAAAGGTATCGACCTGGCTCGGCCCGCCGTACATGAACAGGAAGATTACGCTCTTCGCCTTTGGCGCGAAGTGCGATGCCTTGGGTGCCAGGGGGTTGCTGACCTTGGGCCTGACCTCGCCCGCCTTGGCCTGACCGCCGAAGAAGCCGTCGCCAGAGAGCAAATCCACCAGGCCCAGGGCCGTGAACCCCGCGCCGGCTTCCCAGAGGAACTCGCGCCTGGTCCGCCCGCAAAACGGGCCGGCAGGATGGGTCGAGTCGGAAGGGTTTCGAGGCATGGTCAACTCTCCTGGATCGGGGACCGATCAAGTGTTACCAATACGAAGGCAATCGACTGAAATATCGACAAAGGGATTGGTATGAATCATAAATTGGCATCGACATCAATTCGGCGGGCCGTTCATGGACGAGGGCGTTGCGGAACTGGCGAACCTTGTCCGTCTCAAGGGCCCAGAGGTACGGAATGACCCGGCGCGCAGTGATTGCGCTCAAGAGATCTCTCATCGGCGGTTGGGTGTCCTGGCCGAGCGCGTTGCCCCAGAAATCGCGCAAGCCCCCTTCGAACTCGGCGTAGAGCCTGATGAAATAGGTGGTTTCCAGATTGGCGCGAAGGCTCCGAGCGACTCGGCCCCGCACCCCTTGGGGAGTGAGGAACCCTGGATCAATCTTGAGTTCTTGATCAAGCAAATCCACTGCAACCCTCGCCGCGAGATATTCTTGATAAACCCCCGTGATCCGTTCAATTCGATTTTGTCGCAAGCTCATGCCCGGGTACTCAAACGCTTCGCCGCATCGACGAGCGCCTGTTCCGACCAGGGCACGCGCGGGCCCTCCGCATCACCCTCAAGCAGAAACCAGCCTTCGGGCGTTCGTATAATTAACATAGAATCATATGATGGAATTACAAAAAAATCAATCAGTCCCGTTGCCCCTGGAACGAATCGCGCCACCGGGTCGAGCAGCAAACGGCCGAAGATCGCATGGATCAGGAGACGAGGGACCGTGTAGGAGCCCAGGTCGAGTTCGGTGATG
>JBDTIR010000154.1:0-4034 GCA_039936275.1 Isosphaeraceae bacterium
CAGCCCACTGTGTCAGAAACCGGGCTGCCCGTCGGGAACACTCAATGAGATGGGTTGATTGTGCTGACAGTAGGAGTGGTGTTGATTTTTGCGCGTGGGAAGCTTGCCGAGAACATGATGGGAGATCGACGACGGGCAATGCGAATCCTCCTCTGGATTTGCCTGGCGACGATCTTGCCTGGGGGATCTTTTCTTCTCCCAGCGAGCGTGTCTTGGGCCGCGATCTGGTGGCCGGGGTTCAAGATAACCTGGTTTTCCGAGCAGGGGACCGGCCCGACTGGCTTCAGATGAAGAAACGTAAGCGATCGGTGATCTTGAAGATCGGGAAAAATGAGCGGGACTCGTTTGAGATGCATGAACCCGCGCGCATTCTGAGCATTGAGCCTGGCCTCAATTCGTACTCGGTGCTCTCCGAGTTCACCGACGATGAGGATGCCGACGCGCTGCCCAAGGCACTGGGTGACGACGACCTGGTGCTGAACACCAGGTCGGTCTTGCCGATGATGACGTTTCTGTCGAAGGGCGTTTGCGTGCCGCCCAAGCACAGCGCCAGCGGCGAAGCGCCCAGTCTGCCCGGCCCCGACGGCTGCCCGTATGACTGGACGCAGGTGACAGCCGGGCTCTTTCGCGTGAGCTCGTCGAAGCACCGGCCTAAACGGGCCGAAGTGGCGGTCTTTTATCGAGGCTACTGGTACTGGGTTCCGCCCGAGGATTCTCCCTCGCGGGCGACCATGACGGCCCTTGAATTGCTGTTCTCGCTCCAGCAGTCGGACGAATCCAAGGCAGGCCCGCTTTTGACTCTGCCCGTGGGTGGTTGACCGATCAGCGATCCGGCCAGGACTTGAGTCTACAATGGGGGAGGTGAATCCGGCATCGGTCGCGGTCCTCCTCTTCGTTGCGGCTTCCTGGTCGCTGGGCCTTGGGCGGCAACCAAGGGACGGTGTGTTTTGGGCGAATTCGAGGCAGAGACACCATCAAAAGGTTAAAGACCAATGGATATCACGCGAAGCGGTTCCCAGCCTTCCAGAACCGGCCCGGCCGATTGGTTTACCGGCACGGTTCGGATTGACCCGCTGTTCGATGCGCCTGAGCCGGCCCGCGTTCGCGGAGCTAGCGTTACCTTCGAAGCGGGTGCCCGGACGGCCTGGCATACGCATCCACTTGGCCAGACCTTGATCGTGACGACCGGCCTCGGCTGGGCCCAGCGCTGGGGCGGGCCCATCGAGGACATCCAGGCCGGTGACGTGATCTGGTTCCCTCCTGGTGAAAAGCACTGGCACGGGGCGACGCCAACAGCAGCGATGACGCACATCGCGATTCAGGAGAAACGCGACGGCAACGTGGTGGATTGGTTGGAAAAAGTCACCGAAGAACAATATCACAAGTGAAACCAAAGGAAATTATTCATTAATAATTTAAATTTGTAAGCATCTTCTCCCGGCTTAACTTGTGATGGCTGCGAAGCTATGTTGCAGGATGATGAGTTTGGACGTTTGAGAGTTGACTTAAACCGTTGATGATGGATTCATTGCGCTCAAACGATGAGTCGAAGTGGATGTTGATTCGAGGACCTTCCCGGTTGGACGGCCTTGTTGGAGGGGGAGGTTGGGGGCTAGATTGAGCAGGGCTTGCCCGGGGAATTGGTCCTGGGCTTGGCCTCTTTTTGTTGGGGTTAAAGCCAAAAAAGGGACGAGTCTTGATGACGACGCGCCGATTGCTGTCGATCGCCCATTCGTACAGCGTGGGGTTGAACCGGCGCCTGGCGCATGAGATGGCCCGCGTCGGCGCAGGGCGTTGGGAGGTGACGGCCGCGGCGCCGAACTTCTTGCAAGGGGATCTACGGCCGATCCCTCTGGTCGTCGAGCCCGACGAACCGTGTCGCGTGGTGGGCGTCCCGGCGCGTTGGACGAAGCGGGTTCATATCATGCTCTACAGCCGCCGCCTGCGCCAGCTCTTGAAGGACGAGCCCTGGGACTTGGTGCATTGCTGGGAGGAGCCGTACATCTTGGCCGGTGGGCAGGTCGCTCGCTGGACGCCTCAGCAAACTCCGTTGGTCTATTACACCTGCCAGAATATTGCCAAGCGTTATCCGCCGCCGTTCTCGATGATCGAGCGGCGCAGCCTGGAGCGGTGCTCGGCCTGGATCGCCATGGGCCAGACCGTGGCCGAAGCGCAGATCGGCCGAGGGGTCGGCTACGAACGTCGAGCCCATCGAGTCATCACGCCAGGCGTGGACCTGAACCACTTTCGCCCTCGTCCGGAAGGTAGGGTCAAGGTTTGCCAAATCCTGGGCTGGTCGGACCCCGGGCCGCCGGTCGTCGGTTATCTCGGCCGGTTCGTTCCGGAAAAAGGCATTGATTTGATCATGAGATCGCTCGATGCGATTGATTCTCCATGGCGTGCGTTGTTTGTTGGCACGGGGCCGATGGAAGGGGCCTTACGTTTGTGGGCGGAGCGGCACGATGGGCGGGTGAAGGTCGCCACCGATGTGAGACACGATCAGGTTTCCAACTTTCTTAACGCGATGGACCTCTTGGCTGCTCCTAGCCAGACGAAAGAGGCCTGGCGAGAGCAGTTTGGCCGGATGCTGATCGAGGCGTTCGCCTGCGGCGTGCCGGTCGTCGCCAGCGACAGCGGTGAAATTCCCCACGTTGTCGCCAACGCCGGCTTGATCGTCGGCGAGCATGACGACGATGGCTGGCGCGAGACGCTTGCGGCTCTGATCGATTCGCCCGAGCGTCGCGCCGAGTTGCGCGCGCGGGGCCTTGATCGGGTTCGCGCTGAGTTCGCCTGGCCGGTGATCGCGCGCAGGCATCTGGACTTCTTTGAGGAGCTGCTTGATGCGAACGTGCGTTGACGGGTCATCTGGTGGCGGATCGGCACGGTCGCTCAATCGAAAAGTTCACGTTCGGTACGAAATTCATCCGGCGTCTCGTTGGCGTGCTCAGGATTGAGCCCTGCCAGGTAATTTTCCACACTCAGGCGATCGGCCCGCGTTAGGTAATCAATATTAAGCGTTTTGATTTCAGACATTTTGAGGACCAGATAGTAGCCTTTGATCGGGTAATAGTCTGAGGCATCGTCGTCGGTCAGTTTGCGGCGGACGGCGTCGGTGATGACGAGCTTGTCCAGATTTCCGGTCGGGTCGAACGAATAATCGGCGAGGACCCCGATATAGAGATAGCTGTGGTCCTTGGTTTCCACGGCCGCGGCGATGAGCGTTCCTTCGCGTTCCTCGAACGTCGTTCGTCCTCGATATTCGAAGAATTGGAGGCTCTCCCCAGTAAGGAGATAATGCCACTCATTTTCGAAACGAAAATATCGGGCGAGTTGGATGCCGTACCATCGTGTCTCCTGTCGCTCATCGCCCGGCAGGGGGACCGAGAACAGGCATGAGCGATCCCATTTCTTTGAGCGGACCAAGGTGTGCAAGGCCAGGCCAACAACCCACGCGAGGACGTAGAGTCCGAAGAAATAGGCGGCAATCTGGAGGGGGTACGACGAGATCGATTCCGCAGGGGTCGCCGGTCCGCGGACAGGGCGGCGTGGGTCGGCCCCGGCGGTCTTGGCCGTGGGCGTGCTATTGGTCAAGAGGTGGACAACGTGCTCAATATGAATCTGGCCGCGAAAACCAACCTGAATGGCCGTGGCCCAGACGACGTTGAGAATTGCCGCATAAATGACACTGTGGAACACCTGTTCAGAGACTGGGCCAAGCCGCCCGATTGGATAATTCCAGGAACCACGCAGATAAGTGCGTCGGAAAATGAGCCCGGGGAGAACCAGAACGAAGATGATGAGTGCGGGGAAAGCCAGGTTCACGGCACCCCCTTTGCCACCTCAGTCATCGTGGCAACCTCAAAAGCGGTTGACAATCAAGGCTTGTGGGTCGTGCGATGCCGACTGGAATCAGGGGTGACGGGTTTTTCAGCCGTCTCGGGTTTCTGTCCCGATTTGCGGCGAAGCCACGCATGCACGAGCTGGCCGCGGGCTTCAGGGTATTCCGACCAGAGGTTAAGCACCTCTTCCGAAAT
>JBDTIR010000155.1:0-8402 GCA_039936275.1 Isosphaeraceae bacterium
GCCTTGAGGGCGCGGTATTCGTCGGAGAGCTTGTCGGCTTCGAGGCCGGTGAGCCGCTGGAGTTGCATGGCGAGGATGGCGTCGGCCTGCATTCGGGTCAGGCTGGTCGCGGCTCGGGCCCGGTCGTCTTGCAAGGCGCGTTGGAGGATTTGGGCGGAGACTTCCATGCCCATCAACCGCGCGCGGGCTTCGGGCGGGTTGGCCGATTGACGGATCACGCGGATGATCTCGTCAATATAATGGAGCGCGATCAAGAGTCCTTCGACGATGTGGGCGCGGGCTTTGGCCTGGCGGAGTTGATACTGGGTGCGCCTGCGGATGACGTTGATGCGGTGTTCGACGAACAGGCGCAAGAAGTCCTTGAGCGGCAGGGTTCGGGGTCGGCCGTCGACCAGGGCGAGCATGATGACGCTGAACGAGTCTTGCAAGGGGGAGAACTGGAAGAGTTGATTGAGGACGACGTTGGCGTCCTCCCCCTTCTTGACCTTGACGACGATGCGCACGGGTTGTTTGCGGTCGCTCTCGTCCTGAACGTCGGTGACGCCGGTGATCCTGCCGGTGTTGACCAGTTCGGCGAGCTTCTTGAGCAGGGGTTCCTTGGTGAGCTGGTAAGGAATTTCGGTGAAGACGATATGTGAGCGGCCGTCGCGTTGTTCCTCAATGTCATACTTGGCGCGGAGCATGACCTTGCCGCGGCCGGTGCGGTAGGCTTCTCGGCTGCCGTGACGGCCGCAGATGGTGGCCCCTGTGGGGAAGTCGGGCGCCGGGATGTATTCGAGGAGTTCGTCGAGTTCGATGTTGGGGTTGTCGATCAGGGCGACGGCGGCGTCGCAGACTTCGCCCAGATTGTGCGGCGGAATGCTGGTGGCCATGCCGACGGCGATCCCGCCGGAACCGTTGACCAGGAGGTTGGGGAACTTGCCGGGCAGGACGCGGGGCTCTTGATATTTTTCGTCGTAGTTGGGTTGAAAGTCGACGGTGTCGAGCTTGATGTCCTCAAGCATCTCGGCGGCGATCGGGCTAAGCTTCGCCTCGGTGTATCGCATGGCCGCCGGGGGCAGGCCGTGGATCGAGCCGAAGTTCCCTTGGCCGGTAATCAAGAGGTGCCGCATGTTCCACCACTGCGCCATGCGGGTCAGGGTGGGATAAATCGAGTTGTCGCCGTGAGGGTGATAGCGCTTCATCGTCTCACCAACGATGCCGGCGCATTTGCTGGTTGAGCCGCCCGGGGTCAGGCCGAGATCAAGCATGGCCATCAGGATCCGCCGCTGCGACGGCTTGAGTCCGTCTCGAACGTCGGGCAGGGCCCTGCTGATGATGACCGACATCGCGTAATTGAGGTAGCTTTCCTTCAGCTCTTCCTCAATATTCAAAGGGGGCGTCGGCAAATGACCTTCGGTGGGCGGGACGGCGGTGCTCACGGTCTTCGATCCCTCATTGAAAACGCGCAACCGGAACGTCGGGCGCGGGATGGGCCAAGGGGCTTATTGTACCCGAAACAGCCCCGTTCCGGCAACGCCGGCCGCCTTGGATTTTCCTTGCGTAAATTGTTGGAGATCAACGGGTAAGGGCGGGGATTAACGCCTGCGAGGGCCGGGCCGGCGGCGGGGTTGGACCAGATGATTGTTCTTGACAGCCGGTCGCTGCCTCGCTAGCGTCCAATCCATGTGTTGTGGTTGTCGCGATTGTGTCAATTTTATTGTGCTTTGAGCATAATTTCGATTTCCAGATATCATTATTTTTAGAATGTTAATATGCAATATTTAGGAGATCAAGTGCAATCCGGCGTCTTTGGTCGCTCTCTTTGACGCATGACCTTGATTTCCAAGTGATCCCATGAGGTTCCTCCGCCATCGCGCGCGGCTGTGTTGTTCCGAACGAACTTCGGCTTGGAGGCCGGCACATGACGACAAACATCGGGCGACGAGGTTTCACGCTCATCGAATTGCTCGTTGTCATCTCGATCATCGCGATCCTGATCGCGCTGGTCCTTCCGGCCGTCCAGGCCGCGAGGGAGTCGGCGAGGCGGGTTCAGTGCATCAACAACCTGAGGCAAATGGGCCTGGCGATCCACAACCACGCCGATGCTCATGGGACGTTTCCTTCGGGCATGGGATCGGGGACCAATGATGTTTCGTTATTTGCGCAAATGCTTCCTTACCTGGAGCAGCGACCGCTGTTCGACGCGATCAACATGACTCCTTTGGGAACGTTCACAATTGTGAACGATGCCAATACCACAGTGCTCCCTTTGGTGCCATCGGCGTACATCTGTCCTTCGGAGCCGCGCGGGCCTAGAGGGCGCTTTGATCGGACGAATTATGCGGCCAACGCGGGCCAAAATGGATTCGATGGCGAGGGTGTGTTCATCGGTCGGAAGTTGTCCTCACGCGATATTTCCGATGGGCTGTCTCAGACGATGGGGGTGGCCGAGTGGGTCGCCGGTGTCGGCACGAAAGAACGCGCCGATCGACTCGGCTCGTATTTCTATGTTCCTTCATCTTCACCCCCTGGGACGTTGACTGAGCTTTCGATGATTTGCGGAACGGTTTCCTATAAAGACATGGACGTTTTCCGACCGGAAAAGGGCCTCGATTGGATTGGCGGCGGCATGTGCTATACCCAGTATAATCATACCCTGCCACCGAACCATCTGTCCTGTGTTTATGCACAGAAACATCTCAGCGCGGTCAGCGCCGGCAGTCGTCACGTGGGAGGGGCGAACGCCCTGTCGATGGACGGCAGCGTTCGCTTCGTGAAAGATTCGGCTGATGTCCGGGCCTGGGCCGCTCTCGGAACCAGGAGCGGTGGCGAGATTGTTGAGCGTTCGCAACTCCCTTGACGTTTTCCCAATCAGTGTTGACTCGCCGATTCGTTTCGTCCTGACTGAACCCTCTCAGACATTGACCCGTCACGATCAACATGAACGATCGGAATTTGCAATTTGCGTCTTTGAGGGGGAAATGATCCCTCCCAACGGATGCCCGCCAACAGGAACGACTCATGATGAATGGCCCCCTTCGGATCGCCCTTGTTCTGCTGTTGCTCGGGGCGTCGGCGCGAGCCGACGGGAACGACGCGCGCAATCTCAAGAACGGGTCAGCCATTCCCGACGAGGGCTATTGCGATCAGCCCTACGTGGTGGTCCTGCCCAACGGCGATTGGCTTTGCACGCTCACCACCGGACAAGGCAAGGAAGGGCAGCAGGGGCAGCACATCGTCTCGACCATCAGCAAAGACCAGGGCAAGACCTGGTCAGACCTCAACGACATCGAGCCGGCCGACGGTCCCGAGGCGTCGTGGGTCATGCCCTTGCTCGTTCCCGGGGGCCGGGTCTATGTCTTTTATACATACAACGCCGACAACCTTCGCGTCGTCCCCGAGGGGAATTCTCCGGGGATCAACAAGCGGGTGGATACCTTGGGGACCTATGCCTTCAAGTATTCCGACGACGGCGGCAAAACCTGGTCGCGCGATCGGCACAAAATTCCGATGCGGTTAATGCGGCTCGATCGCGAGAACAACGTCGGCGGCAAGTTCCTGTTCTTCTGGGGCGTGGGCAAGCCGATGATTCATCAAGACGCGATGTATTTCGGGTTCGCCAAGGTCGGCAAGTGGGGCGCGCCCGGCGGCATGGTGAAATCGCAAGGCGTGTTCATGAAAAGCACGAACATCCTGACCGAGCGCGACCCGTCAAAGCTGCATTGGGAACTCTTGCCCGACGGCGACGAAGGCTTGCACACGCCCAAGGGGCCGGTGTCTGACGAGGCGAACCTGGTCGGCCTGTCCGATGGCTCGCTGTATGCGACATATCGGACGATTGATGGATACAACTGCGCGGCGTATAGTCGAGACGGCGGTCATACCTGGACCAAGCCCGCCTATGCCACATACACGCCTGGCGGACGTCGGCTCAAGCACCCGAGGGCCGCGAACTTCGTGCGGAAGTTTAGTAACGGCAAATATCTACTCTGGTATCACAACCACGGCGGCGAGCCGTTCCATGAGGGCGCTCGTGACTTTTACGCCGGTCGCAACCCGGCCTGGATTGTCGGCGGGATCGAGAAGGACGGCTTTATCCACTGGTCGCAGCCGGAAATTCTGCTCTACGACGACGACCCCAAGGCGCGGATCAGCTATCCCGACTTCATTGAGGACGACGGGCGATTCTTCGTCACCGAGACCCAGAAGACGATCGCCAGGGTCCATGAGATTGACCCGAAACACCTCGACGGCGTCTGGAACCAGCTCGAACGCGCCGAGGTGGTCCGCGACGGCCTTGTGCTTGACCTCCCCGGCGACCAGGCCAAGGCTGGGAAACAGATCACCATGCCTAAACTGCCTGATCTGAGCCAGCGCGGGGGGTTTACCCTGGAATTCTGGGTCAAGTTTGATGAGTTGACGGCGGGTCAGACGATCCTCAACACCCGGGTTGACAAGGGCAAGGGCAGGGGGGTCCGCCTGGAAACCTCTGACCGCTCGACGATCCGCCTTGTGCTTAACGACGGCAAGACCGAAGCGGTTTGGGACAGCGACCCGGGCACTCATGAAGGGACGTTGAAGGTGGGGCCTTGGCAGCACGTCGTCGCGACGGTGGACGCCGGGCCAAGGATCATCACATTCCTGGTTGATGGAACCTTGAACGACGGCGGCGCGGTGCGCGAGTTCGGCTGGGGACGGTTCGCCCCGGAGTTGGGCGACCTGAACGGCCTTGAGAAGGTTGATCTGGCGCCCACCTTGCTGGGTCAGATCAAAGGCTTGCGGATTTACGATCGTCCGTTGCGGACCTCCGAGGCGGTGAGCAACTGGCGAAGCGGGACGCCGTGATCGGCCTGGATCAATCGAGCATCGGGGCGGTTTACAGAAGCGCCCCGATTCCCATGGTGATTGTGTTCGATGGAATCAATCGAGTCCGCACATCCCTGATCCACAAGGGCCAGCGCCGCAGCCGAACGAGCCGCCTGTGTCGCCGCAAGCGGGCAAGGACGCTCCCTGGCCGCCGGTCTGGGCTGAGGCAGGGACGCTGAACTGCTTGGCCAGGTGCTCGACCCCGCCGCACTTCGGGCAGTGGGGCGTGTCGCCCCGACCTCGGATCAGGGTTTCAAACGAATGATCGCAGGGCTCGCAGCGGTATTCGTAAATCGGCATGATCGGGCCTCGATGGAAAAAATGGAGGGGTCGATTAGCGACAGATTTTGACGTATTGTGCAGGAGGATGAGCCGGGGTGTCAACGTCGAGGAGAATCGCGATGGAGGTCCGCCCTTTATCACGCACCGAGGTCCGCTCGATTGACGTCAGGGCGGCCGAGGAGCTGGGTTTGCCGACCTTGGTCTTGATGGAGAACGCCGGCCGAGGCGCGGCTGATTGGCTACGGACGCGGCTTGGCGGCGTCCCTGCCCGTGTGGTTGTTGTCTGCGGTCCTGGCAACAACGGAGGCGACGGCGGCGTGGTCGCCAGGCATCTCGACGCCTGGGGGTTCGTCGTCCGCGTGGTCTGGTTCGCCAAAGAAGACTCGATCCGGGGCGACGCCGCCGTTCAGCGCGACATCTTGGCCCGATCCGGGTTTGATCAAGAAACCTGGCCTGACGAGGTTGACCCTTCTCGGCTTGATACCCTGTTCAAGTCGGCCGACTGGATCGTTGACAGCCTGCTGGGCACGGGCCTGACCAGGCCGGTTGAGGGGTCTTTACGAGCGGTGATTGAGGCGATCAACCGCTCAGGCAAGCCGGTCTTGGCGCTTGATCTGCCTTCGGGCCTGGACACTGATTCCGGTGAGGCCCAGGGGGTGGCTGTGCGTGCGACGGCCACCTTGACGTTCGTCGCGCCCAAGCTCGGCTTCGCTCAACCAGGGGCCGACAGGTTCACCGGCGCGGTCCAGGTCGTCGAGATTGGTGTTCCTCGACGGCTCTTGGAACCGTTCCGGTCGGTCAAGGCCCCGCCTTCGAAGTGAAATCCAAAAGGGATCGGATTATTGCGTCCCGGTCAATGGGCGGCCCTGGGCATCGGGCGACGGGCCGCGTGCGTAGTTGGGCTGGGGACGGGCGGCCTTGCTCGGGGTTGCGGGTTGCCGCACGGGTCCGATCTCGCGGCGATAGGTGACCTGATGGAATTTGGGACGGCGAGGCCGCTGGGTCACATGCTTCGGTGGGTCCGGCAGCCGGTCGATCGCCACCTGTTTGGGCGTCACCGTGATTTTATAGCGCGAGAGTTCCCGGGTAGCCGGGCGGAAGATCAAGGCCCCGACGGCCAGGGCCAGGCAGGCGGCCAGAGAGACGGCGACCCGGACCATGGTGCGCGGCTCGACCCGGTTCCAGCCCAAGGTCGGTCGGCGCGACTCACGGATCTGGCGGGCGAGGACCGGCCAGAGCGACGGGGCTTCGGGCTCGATCGGGTCGTGACCGGCAGCGGCGCGCAGAACGCCTTGACTGCGGCGCAGGTCGGCCAGTTTACGGCGGCAACGGTCGCAGCCGAGCAGATGGCGTTCCGCCAGGCGACGTTCGGGGCCGACCAGTTCTCCACCGACCAGGAGTGGCAGGCGGGATCGGACCCGGGCGCACAAGCTAGCCCACATGACGAACCTCCCCGGGTACAGCGGCCTCGCGACGTTCCCAATGCTGACGGAAGAGGTCGCGGGCCTTGGCCAGTCGCCAACGCACCGTGGCTTCGCGACGGCCGACGATCGCCGCGACTTCCGCCGAGGAAAACCCTTCCAGATCACGCAGTACCAGGATGGTCCGATAAGGGAGCGGCAGTCGGTCCAGAATAAACCGGACCTCTTGCGCCAGTTCCTCGCGGAGCCTGGGATCGGGATCGGCCGGGTCAATGGCCCGCTGGCTCTCGGTCTGCGTCCGGTCGATCGAGGTGGCCGTCGGCCCCTCTCGGCGTCGGAGTTGATCGAGGCTCAGGTTGACCCCGACCCGAAAGAGCCAGGGGCCGAACCGCCTGGAGGTATCGAAGCGGTCGAGCCGGTTGTACACTTTCCAGAACGTCTCCTGCGCCAGGTCTCTGGCCAGTTCTTCGTCATGAACCAGCCGGACCAGGACCCGGATCAGCTTTCGTTCGTAGCGCAGAACCAGGGCGGCGAAGGCGTCGTCCTCACCGGCGCGGGCCTGTTCGACCAGGCGGGCGTCGCCGACGTCTTCGAGCCGGTTGTCCCGGTTCGTCGTCTCGGTCAGGTAGAGGGCCTCAACGGTCCTCGCGTCTTCCTGTCCTGGATCAACCGACTTCCGCATCGCGTTCTCCTTCAAGTTCCCTATGATTATACGCACCAACGACCCGGAAGCGTTGGACGAATTGTTTTATTTGACGTGAAGTAGGTTCACTCCATGCCTGGAACGAGCACCGAGATCGTGCCTTGTCCAATGGCCGAGTACGGGGCGGCGCTGGGCGTCCTGTACCATCGGATCGCGGGAGAGTTGCGGCCGAGCCTCGTTGCCGAGGCCCTGAAGGAGGCGGAGCAGGGGCGGGTTGACCTGTCTGGACTCTGGATTGCCCGGCGTCGCGGGCGGATCGTCGGCGCCTTGCTGACGCAGCGCTTGCCAGGCCATGCGGCGGCCGTCTGGGCACCGGAGGTTGAGCCGTCCTGGGGTCGTGGAGACCTTGCCGAACGCTTGCTGCGCGCTGCCCTGGCCGATCTTCAAGAGCGAGGGGTGCGTATCGTCCAGGCGCTGGTGGACGCCTCGGCCCCGACAAGGGCCTCGACCGACCTGACCAGGGCTGGGATGCCTCATGTGACCGATCTGGCGTATCTGGGGCGGCCGACCGCGCCTCCTTTGGCCGAGGATCGTCCGGCTCCTCGGTTCACCTGGCGGCCGTTCGGCCCGGAGACCGAGGCCGAGTTTCGCGAGATCATTCAGCGCACGTACCTTGGCAGTCTCGACATGCCCGAACTGGAGGGGGCTCGCTCCCTTGACGATGTACTGGCCAGCCACCAGGCCGGTGGCCGGTTTGATCCGAACCACTGGCAGATCGGCCGATTGCCAGGCGAACCGGGTGCGTCGGCGATCGTCTTGTTGAGTGATCCGGCGGATCGGGACGCCTGGGAGGTCGCCTACCTCGGCTTGACGCCCGAGGCCCGGGGGCGAGGGCTGGGCCGCTCGGCCCTGTCGCACGCCCTTGCCCTGGCCCGCAACCAGACCCCTCGGCTTGAATTGGCCGTCGATGCCCGCAATCATCCGGCTGAGCGGCTTTATCTTGCCGCTGGATTTCAGCCGTTCGAGCGACGCAACGTGCATCTCAAAGTGATGAACAGTTCGGTTTGAGCCCTCGAAGCCAACAGTAAATGGGCTTGAGCCAATCGACCCTTTGGGATCAGGGCTCAGCGCTCATTGCCGACCGAACTGACGCGGCGGATGATGTCGCCGTCCTTGAGGTAGACGACGGCCTCGGCGATATTGGTGGC
>JBDTIR010000156.1:0-5288 GCA_039936275.1 Isosphaeraceae bacterium
GATCGCTGTTGCCGGGTCTGCTCCCTATTGTCGCGCTCAAGGTCAAAGACGTCCAGTCCAAGGGAGGGCCGTTTGGCTCGCTCAGGCCAGGGCAAGGTCAAGCTCAAGGGCCAGGAGCCGGAGTTCGTTCAGGAGCCCTTGATCGTCCAGGGGGGCGTTCGCCAACGCCACGGCGACGACCGCCAACACCCGACCGGCGTCGTCGAGCAGCGGCAAGGCCAACGACCGATCCGCTCCGAAGGCGCGCAGCCAGTAGCCAGAGCCGGCCTCAGGCGGTAACGCGCTGGCGACCGAGATCGACGGCTTGCCAGTGATCGCCGCGCCCACGATTCCCAGGTCGGTCTGCGTCAGCTTGACGCTCGTCGAAGCCCTGGCGAACCCGTCGGCAACCTCCGCCGAGAGTTCCGGACTCGCGGCGAAGCCGGTCTGCGTCAATCCGCATGGTTTCAGCCGCCAGAGCCCCGCCGCCCGCGCTCCGATTCGGCGACGAAGAACCTCGACCCGTTCGGCGGGCGTGGGCATGACGGCGTTCCACAGCGAGTATGCAGACCGACGCGGCCGACCATCGGGCCTTGCCGCGATCGGATCAAAACCTGTTTAGACAACCTTGATCAGCTCAACGTCGAATTCGAGGGTCGCGTTCGGCGGGATCGGGCCGCCAGGGGTGCCTCGGACGCCGTAGCCTTCCCCGGGGGGAATGGTCAGTTTGCGCTTGCCGCCGACCTTCATGCCGGCCACTCCGAAATCCCAACCCGCGATCACGCGCCCGACGCCCAGGGGGAATGTGAACGGCTGGCCACGGTCCTGCGAGCTGTCAAACTTGGTGCCGTCGGTCAAGCGGCCGGTGTAGTGGACTGAAACCTGGTCGCCCTTCTTGGCTTCCGGGCCAGTTCCAATCTCTACCTCTTCAATCTGCGTCATGAAATTGGCCATGCCTGGACCCTTGCTTCGTGGATAGACTAAACTGGGAGGATCGCCCGGTACGGCTGGCACGCTCCTTGATGTCGGCTTATCTTACGGGCTCGCCCTCCCTGCGTCAACCAGGGGCCGCCCGTTCGAGTGTCGCGTGAGCTGGTCGGTTGGGATCGACGACCCCGGCCGAGAGGGGTGGACGGACGCATCGGATCGGTTCGACTCGGATCGGTTCGAGACGACCGTCTTTTGTTGGCCGACGTCCGGCCTCTAGGGCCAGTTCCGCACCCTTTTTTTGAATGGGGGGAGAGTTTCGCCATGCCGAACACAGTCCGCGTCAGCGTCACCGAACACGAGGGCCGTTACCTGGCCTCGACCGGCTCCCCCTGGGAAGCCAAGATCGGCTACTCACGCGCCGTCAGAGTCGGCGAGCAGATCTTCGTCACAGGCACCGTCGGCATTGAGGCCGACGGCTCGTATGCGCCGACCGCTGGTGAGCAAGCTCGACGCGCCTTGACGATCATTACCGCCACAATCCGGGCCCTTGGCGGCGATCTTCCAGGGGTGACCCGAACGCGCATGTATTTGACCAATATTGACGACTGGCAAGAAGTGGGCGCGGTCCACGGTGAAGTCTTCGGCAAGATCCGCCCAGCGACCACCTTGGTCCAGGTGGCCGCCTTGATCGACAAGGCCGCCCTGATCGAGATCGAGGCCGACGCCGTCCTTCGGCCCGAGATGGTCAACATCCTCTAATTATTGAGGCGCGTCCGACGTTCGTTCCGGAACCCGCCTGGCTCGTCGCCAGGCGGCGAAAGCGCCGATCATGGTCAGGCCCATGAGGGCGGTGGACGGCTCGGGGACCGATGCGCCCGGCGTCAAGATCTGCGGGTCATCCGGACGGGGGACGTGGATCGGGGGCTGGGCGTCCACGGCGGGCGGGTTGGACGCGATCGGCGGCGTGAAGACCTGCGAACGGATCATCCGGTCGGTCTCAAGCAGCCTGCCCATATACGGATGATAGACGTCGAATCGGGACGAGTTCAGGCCCCGCCGCCACCGGAGATATGCAATGAACGGCGTCTCGGGCAAGAGACCGTCATGAACCTGGAGCGTTCGTAAACGGTACGGGACCTTGACCGATTGGTGGCGCTGCAAGGCCACCTGATAGAACTGCTGAGAGTAGGGGACGACTTTCGGCCCTGGCTGCCAGCCCCGATGTCGGCTCGGGCTCGCCTCAGCCGCGCGAATCGCGCCGCAGGCGAGCAGGCCGAGCATGACCAGCTTCCAGACCGTTCTCTGTCGCTGTCCGCGAATACGCAACCGGTTCATGGTCCACCCACGAAAGCGCCGCTGACGCCGGAGCGGTCGCTCCGAGTCCTCGTTCGGTGATCGATCAGACGCCTGCCACCCTTTGTATCGGTTGTCCCCGATTGTGGGCTTGACAGGTTTGACAGGAAGTTGCCAACCGCGCCACAATTACCTGAAATCCGAATGACGCTGCCTTTACCGCGCTGATTGTCCGGTTTGAATTGGGCCGTTTCGAAGTCTGACCGTGATCCCAAAGCCTGCCAAAATCGCAAGTGGTAGACCGATAATCCGAAAAAGGTGGGCCGTCGGGTGCCACGGATTGTACTCAACCCGTGCCGTATCTGCTTCCGATCACACGGATTACGAGTATAGAACCCGTGGCGCCCTGGCCCACGATTTTAGGCTTGATGGTCTAGTGTCCTGAGTTACCAATTCGTTCATGAATATCATTGACAAGATGGGTGGCCGGGGCAAAGCGCAGCGTGCCCCGGCCACCCAAACCCCCAACGCAGTTTGTGAGCGAATTGGTAACTCACCACACTAGTAGGTTCGTTCGGCGCGGCGTTAGGGACGAAGAGAGTCTCCCGTAGGGCGTGCGGAGCACATCATTTTCGATTGAAAATATCGAAATAAGATTGAAAATATCAAGACAAGACTGACTCAATTCACACGCCTTACAAGACTGGAATTCAGCCGAACGGCGTGCTTCACACGCTCTTACAAGAACAACCCGGTTCGGGGGTGGTCCGCGAGCATCGACCTTCTCAAGGGTCGCCGTTCAGTCCTTCGACTCCTCACGATACGGCGTCTTGTTCTTGTAGAGTTCCAGCCGCTCCATCCCGTTCGACTCGCCGTTCTCGGCATAGAGGGTGACGGCCTTCTGTTGCCACTCCACCGCCTTGTCAAAGTCTCCGATCTCGGCATAAGCGGCGGCCAGGATCTCAAGGTCGTCCGCCACCTTCCATTCGTTCAGTTCACAGGCCCTCGTCGCCGACTCGACCGCCTTCTTGCCGTTCCGCACCGTCTCATCGGAGCAGGTCGCCCAGATCCATGCTTGACCGCCGAACCCATCCGCGGATTTCGGGTCGAGGTGGACCGCATCGTTGTAGTCGGCAAGAGCCTTGACGTATTCTTTCCTGACATACCAGACGTAGCCTCGGTTGTTGAACACCGTTGCATCCCATGGGTCGATTCGGATGGCCTCGTTGAAGTCGGCCAGCGCCTTGTCGTGCTCCTTTTTGTTACCCCAGGCGATGCCCCGGTTGGTGTACGCCAAGGCGGATGTTGGGTCGAGGCGGATGGCTTCGTTGTAGTCGGCCAGGGCCTTGTCGTACTCCGTTTTGGCAGACCAGACGAGGCCCCGGGCGATGAACGCAGCAGCGTTTTTTGGATCGAGGCGGATGGCCTCGTTGTTGTCGGCCAGAGCTTTGTCATACTCTGTTTTGGCTAACCAGGCGAGGCCTCGACTGCCGAACGCATACGCCAAGTTCGGGTCGAGGCGGATCGCCTCGTCGAAGTCGACAAGGGCCTTGTCATACTCCGCCTTGGCTTTCCAGATGCGACCCCGGTTGTAAAACGCCCCGGCGGTATTTGGATCGAGGCGGATCGCCTCGTTGTAGTCGGCCAGGGCCTTGTCGTACTCCGTTTTGGCAGACCAGACGTTGCCCCGGATGATGAACGCCGAGGCGTCTTTCGGGTTGAGGCGGATCGCCTCGTCAAAGTCAGACAGGGCCTTGTCATACTCTGTTTTGGCATACCAGACGAGGCCTCGGCTACCGAACGCATACGCGAATTTCGGGTTCAGGCGGATCGCCTCGTCGAAGTCGACAAGGGCTTTGTCGTACTCTTTTTTGACAATCCAGAGGCGACCCCGGTTGTAAAACGCCGCGACGTAATTCGGATCGAGACGGATGGCCTCGTTGTAGTCGAGTAGGGCCTTGTCGTACTCCGTTTTGGAATCCCAGACGAGGGCCCGGTTGATGAACTCAAAGGCGGAATTCGGGTCGAGGCGGATGGCTTCGTTGTCGTCGGCCAGGGCCTTGTCCAGCTCGCCTTTCTCGGCCCAGATCATACCGCGAGTCGAATAATTCAAGGCGGAATTGGGGTCGGCTTGGATTTGCCGGGTGAAGTAGTCAATCGCCCGGTCGAAGGGCACGACCGCATCCGCCGGCAGCCAGCCGGAGACGCTGCCCGAGACCACCCAGACCGAGTCGCCGTCAACCTGCTTGACCGTGTAGACCCGGAATTGAGAACCGTCATCAACGACCTGGCCGTCGAGCCGTAGCGGGGTTCGCGTCTTGGTCACGACGTTCTGCCCGACCTGGAGCGCGTCGTCTTGAGCATGGACGAGCGGGGTCGAGGCGATCAGGACGATCAACACCGAGGGGAGTCGCCACATCGCCGCATCTCCCTTTGGATCGGAGAAATCAGAACCTTGGACGTTCCCAAGTTACCGGCATGCATCAAGGGCGGTCAAGAACCCCGCGCGAGCAATCAAGACGCGGCGACGACCTGGCGATTTCAAACAGCGATCGTGTTTAGGCTCGATCCGCCGAGATGGGTAGGCGCGGCCCTTCGATTCCGCCAAAGGGGGGATTGCGGTCGCCCTACATTCAGAGTCCATAGCGCCTTATGGGGTAGACCCTCAGTCCTTCGACTCCTCACGGTACGGCGTCTTGTTCTTGTAGAGTTCTAGCCGCTCCATTCCCTTCGGATTGCCATTGTTCTTGGCGGAGTTGGCGATGGCTTTCTCTTGCCACTCCACTGCCTTGTCAAAGTCCCCGATTTCGGCATACGCGGCGGCCAGCGTGTCGAAGTCGTTCGCCACGTTCCATTCGTTCAGTTCACAGGCCCTCGTTGCCGACTCGACCGCCTTCTTACCGTTCCGCACGGTCTCATCGGGGCAGGTCGCCCAGATCCATGCCTGGACGCCGAACGCATTCGCGGATTTCGGGTTGAGGTGGATCGCCTCGTTGTAGTCGGCAAGAGCCTTGACATATTCTTTCCTGGCATACTGGACGTAGCCTCGCTTGATGAACACTATTGCATCCCGCGGGTCGATTCGG
>JBDTIR010000157.1:0-10086 GCA_039936275.1 Isosphaeraceae bacterium
CCCGGGGCCGACCGCGAAACCTTGTACCGCCGTTACGGTGTGGAGACCGCCCCTTTGAATGCCAAAGGGGTGCTCGTGACGGTTGACGGCCGCCCGTTCCCCCTGGAATGCCTTGGGTTTGATCTGACGGTCGAGGAACACCCGCGCTATACGTTTCACCTGGCCACCGCGCTTCCGAGGCGAGGTCGCCTGGTGATCCAGGACACCAACTACACTGAGGCCAGAGGGGCCAGCCGCCTGGCCTTGCGGGCTGAAGCCGCCTTGACGGTGGCCGGCGACGACCTTTCCCAAGACGTCAACCAGATTCCTCTCCGTCCGACCTGGCTCTTGTCCGACCTTGAGGAGCGCCGGACTCGCCAGGTCGAGGTTGATTTCCAGGCGATCGCGACCACGGCCGCTCCCCGTCCGCCGACCCCTTCGATTCGTCCTCTCACCGTCGATTCCAGCCCTGAAACGGCGAGCCCAACACAGGGACTTTCCAGGCTCCTGGATCGGGCAGGAGGGAGTTCGGTCGGTCTCTTGTGGTTGCTGGCCTTGACTTTGGGGATCGCGCACGCCGTGCAACCCGGGCACGGCAAGACCCTGATCGCCGCGGCGACCGCTGGCGGACGTGGTCGGCCGCTTGACGGGGTGCTTCTTGCTCTGGTGACGACGTTGGTTCACTTCGGCAGTGTGCTGGTGATCGCCCTCGGGCTCTGGGCGACCCGCTCGACCCGTTATGCCGACTGGAACTCCGCCCTGGCGCGATCGGCCGGTTTCACCATCGCCGCGGTCGGCCTCTGGCGGGTCGGCCGACATCTGGCCGGTTATGGCGAGCACGACGGTCCTGACGCCGATCCAGGGGGTCGCGGCCTGCTCGGGCTCGGGGTGGCGGGCGGCCTGGTTCCTTGCTGGGACGCCATTCTTTTGATCGTCCTGGCCGAGGCGATGGGCCGGCTTGGTCTTGGCCTGATTCTCCTGACGGCCTTCAGCCTGGGGATGGCGGTCGTCCTGATCGCCGTCGCCCTGGCTGCGAGCCGTCTCAGACGCTCGGTGATGCTCCGAAACCAAGGCGCGAACTGGGGACGCCGGCTCGGCTTGGCCAGCGGCCTGGTCTTGACCTTGATCGGGCTCGTGCTTTTAGGTTGATCGTCAACGCCCCGATGAATCGCGAGTCGATGCTCATGGTTCGACAGGAGACTGGTCTGACTCCTTCGCAGAGGTCTCGCCGGGCTCGGTAAACGGCTTGCCGAGCTTGTCGAGGTAGTAGAGCAGGAGGGGGCGGATCGGGAACTTCGGTTCGAGCGTCAAGGCGCGGGTGAGGTGACTGGCGGCCTCGTCGGGTTGGCCCGATTCGATCAGGCAGAGGCCGAGTTCATACTCCCAGGTCGCTTCGTCAAGCAGCATCGTGGGAAGATGCACGAACCCGGCGACCGATGGCTTGACGTTCCCCTGGAGCAGGTTTTGTGCGGACTGGACCGCACCGACCGTGACTTCCGCCCTGATCTGCTTGAGGGCTCGGTCTCGCCAGAGCGAGGCGGCATTGTCGTAGTCGCCCAGGAGGAAGCTGACCCGCCCTTGACGGTGGGCGGGGGTTCCCGGGCCGGTGGACAGGGCAGGGTCTTCAATGTTGCTGACCAGTTCGAAGCTCTTGTCGGGTTGGCCGGTCTGGCAATAAAGATCGACCAGGCGTGATTTGACGTTGTCCAGGCTCACGCCCAGTTCTTCGGCCGCTTCCAGGCGTTCGATGGCATAGCCGGGCATCCCTCGGGAGAGGGCGAAGTCGGCCTGTTGCAAGAGGTTGGCCTGTTGCGCGGCGTCTTGCTCAAGCTGCTGCCGGGTCTGGCTGATCCCCGTGTTCAGTTGGTCCAGGCGGTTGCTTTCTTCGGGGGAAAACGCCTCTGGCGGAGAGAGAGCGCGGGCGCTTTCCAGATGATCGCGCTCCAGGTCAAGGAAGTCTACTGATCGGAAGAGGCCGGCGAGTTCACGATGCAGGTCGGCCAGGTCTAGACGGTTCTCGGGCGTCGTCGGCGGCGGGGTGGTCTGGATCGCGTAGCTCAAGGCGGTGACCCGCTGTCGGAACCGGAACATCAACAGGTCGGTCGCGGTCGTGGAGTCCAGAATGGTCGCCTCAGCCCGCAGGAGGAAGTCATAGGCGCGGTTGAGCATCTTGAACGCGGCCGGGTCGTCTGGATTTTTCGACAAGGCGATACGCGCCTCGCGAATCGCCATGTAGCAATGGGCGGGGTCTGGGGTCGAGTCGGCCTTGTCCCAGCGGATGCCGAGCCAGCGGTCGGCGGCCAGGGCGTGCGGGCCTGGCAGGGCCAACGCTCTCCTGCGGAAGACCCGATCGACCCAGGTTACGGGGTTCGGCGGCTGGGCCGTGGTCGTCAGGCGTTGCCCGCGCTGGTAGACCATGGCATCGGCGTCAAGTCGATTGGCTTGAACATAGGTCCGGTCCTTGGCGACCGGGGCCGACTCATCGACGCGGCCGAACATGAAGACCAGGCCGTCGTCGTAGAATTCCACCCAGTCCGGGCTGCGTTTCAAGGCGTCGTAGATTCGCAGGGCCTGGCGGTCCAGACCGATCGAGAGGGTGACGACGCTGGCCTGATGGCGGTCGAGGATCGGCCGCCAGATGGCCGGGTCGTCCTCGCCCAGGGCCTTGCGCAAGGTTGAAAGCTCAAGGCGCAACGATTCGGGGTACAGGTGTCGACGGTTGTCAATGTAGGTTCGACGGCCGTGGTTCGTCGGCCAGGCCCGCCAGATGATCGCATCGCCGTGCGAACGGGTCAGGTTGACCACGTTTCCCTGGATCGGCGCGTCTCGGAGGTAGTCGCCCGCCTCGAAGGCCAGATAGGCCGTGTTCACGCCGAAGCCGACCGGGAAGTCGGCCCCGCTGCCGCCGTAGCCGGTCAGACCTTTGACGATCAGGGCGAAGATGGCGATCAAGGTGATCGATCGACCGCCGATCGACCAGAGCGTCCAGCCTGTGCCAAGCCTTCCTGTGGTGCCGTAACGCCCTTGATACCACTCCTGACCATTCAGGGCCAGAGCCACCGCGCCAACGACCGCGAATTCGCCGCTCAGGCGTCGTAAGATGGCCCAGGCCAGGGCGGCCACGACAACGGTCAGGAACCTGCCGAGATGGAATCGCTTGCGGTTCAGGGCGAACGAACCGATGACCACGCCAACCGCGATCAGGTAATAAGCAATGAAGACGCGCGAGGCTCCCGGGCCGAACACGCGATCATAATAAGCTCGGCTCTCCGCCCCGAAGAATGAGAACTGGTCGCCGGTCAGGTCGCCGCTCCGTCCCGGGAGCATGTCCAAAAGCGGTTGCACGACCGCCGGGTAGATCCGGTGCCACGACGGGTTGACCAGGCAGACGGCCATGCAGATCCCCAGGACGATCAAGGCTCGACCGAACGTCAAGGCCTCGTCCCCTTGTTCTTGAAGCGGTCGTTTGGCGAGCGTGCCCAGGGTCGCGGCAGCCAGGACGGCGAGACCGAACAGGAACCCCTCGTCCACGTTGGCCCAGATCAGGAACAACGGGGGCAAGGCGAACAGGGCCCGTCGCCTGCCCAGGCTGGTCGCCGCGTGCAGCACGGCCAGTTCAAGCGCCAGAAAGAGCAGGCTCCAGGTGCCCGGGTCCACCTCGGCCGCGCCGGCCAGGCCGCCCAGTTCGACGGCGATCGGCACGCCTGCTCGGATCGGCGAGGGGACCACCATGCCGCCCAGGGCCAGGGTCGCGCAGATGGCGACCCACCAGAGCCCCGGGCCGGTCTTGCGGATGTTCAGCAGGATCAGGACCGTCAAGGTTCTGAGGGTCGCGTTGAGTCCGACCAGGAGTCCTGCCGCGATCTGCTCGGCGCGAGCGGGGTCCTTGGTCAAGCCGTGGCCGAGGTCGTAAATCAAGACGTTGAGCAGGCCGAAGAGCCAGGAGATGTTCACCCAGGGGCGTCCCAGCTCAGTGAACGAGAAGGGGTCGCGGGTCAAAGGCCACCCTTGCGAGATCGTCACCCGACCGGCTTCGAGCAATGGCCAGAGCGCCGAGCCGAAGATTTTGTGCGCGGCGGTCAGGAAGACCAGGAAGAGGACGCCCCCGGCGACGTAGAGATCATAATAGCGGTTCCATTCGGTCACGCGCTCGGGCGTCCAGGGTTCCGGCTCCGGAGCGGTTGCCGCGGCCTCGACCGGCTCGCCATCGGTCGGGGTCTCGACAGTCTGGGCGTGCTCGTCTGCTTGGGGCTTGGTCATCGTGAAACTTGTTACCGCGAGATGATGGGACGGGCGACGGCGAATGGCCGTTAAATGACGACAGGAGTTATGCTATCGGCAAAGGTGGGGTCCAATCAAGGGGCTCGACAGGTCCGGCAGGTTCCAACTCGTTGACTTCGCTCCGGCGTCGCTTAAAATGTTGCAGACACGGGAATGGAACAAGAGGGGCCCCGGCCGGTCCTCGTTGGCTGGTCGTGTTCTGACCGTGCGTGCGCCATATCCGGGGCCATTCATGCATCTATTGACCGCGATTCCCGTCTATAACGAAGAAGCTCACCTGGAGCCGGTCCTGACCGAAGTGCTCAACCACGCCGACCACGTTCTCGTTGTCGATGACGGTTCGACCGACCAGACCCCGGACCTCTTGCGCCGGTTCCCTCAGGTCCAGGTCATCCGCCATTCCAGGAACCAAGGGTACGGCGCCGGGCTCCGCAGCGCTTTTCAAAGGACGATCGAAGGGGACTACGACGGCTTGGTCACGCTCGACTGCGACGGCCAGCACGAGCCTTCGATGATTCCGGAAATCGCCGCCCCCTTGGCCGAGGCCGACATCGTGTCCGGCAGCCGCTACTTGCGAGTTTTTGACCCCAAGCAAGTCCCCCCAGAGCAACGCAGGCAAATCAACGTCGAAGTCACGCGCTGGCTAAACGAGTGCATGGGCCTGAATTTGACTGACGCCTTTTGCGGTTTCAAGGCCTATCGAACTTCGGCCCTGAACTTGCTAGAGATCACCGACGACGGCTATGCGATGCCGCTTCAGGTCTGGGCGCAGGCCGTTCAGCACAGCCTGAAAATCGTGGAGGTGCCGGTTCCCTTGATTTACCTGGATGAGTCGCGGGCCTTTGGCGGCTCGCTCGACGACGCAAACTACCGGCTCAATCACTACCGCACGGTCTTCCGCGCAGCCCTGGAACGTGCGGGCCTGACCGTGGCGGGGGGTTGCTGTTAATGGAACCCCATCACCTGCGGGCCCCTGCAGTTGACGGCGCGGTGCTGTCTAGCCCACCGTTGTCGGACGTCGGTTCCCAACTGGTTGAGAACCAAAACCGCCTCGCGGCCTGGGATTATGATTTCCAAGGTCGCCGCGCCGGCTGGCTGCGCATGCAGGCCAGGAACCAGGCCATCACCCATGCGAAAGCAGAACTTGAGCGATTTGGTCTAGCCTTGCCGTCGTTGGCCGATCCCGCGGCCCCCTGGATCGCCACCGGGCACCAGCCCGAACTGTTTCATCCAGGCGTCTGGATCAAGAACTTCGCGGCGGGCGAACTGGCCAAGGTTCATCACGCCGTCAGCCTGAACCTGATCGTGGACAACGACCTTCCTAAAGGGGCGTCGATTCGCGTGCCTCATTGTGACGGCGACGCCTTGCGGAGCGTGCCGGTTGAGTTCGATGAGTGGGACGGCGATATTCCTTATGAAGATTGGGCCGTCTCGGACGAAGCGAAGTTCGCCAACTTCGGTCAACGGGTGGCCGAGACGCTCGGCACTCTGGTTCCTGATCCCTTGATCAACGAATTCTGGCCCGGGGCCCTCCAGGCGGCCGAGGTGACTGATCGGGTTGGCCTGCGCTTGACGGCGGCTCGTCGTGGCCTGGAGGCAAGCTGGGGCGTCTCAAACTGGGAAGTTCCCCTGGGCAAGGTCTGTGAATCCGAAGCCTTTCTTTGGTTCGCCTCGCACCTGCTCGCCCATCTTCCTCGGTTTCAAGGGGTCCATAACGGGTCGTTGGCACGTTACCGAGCCTTGTACGGCATCCGAAGCCGGAATCATCCGGTCGCCAGCCTGAGACAGGAAGGGCCTTGGCTCGAGGCCCCGTTCTGGGTCTGGCGGGCCGGTCAACCCCGTCGACGCCCCTTGATGGCCCGCCAACTCGCCAAGACGATGCAACTCCGGATTGGAGGCGAGGACGAGCCGTTCGCAGAGATTCCGCTGGGCCCCGATCGCGAAGCCTGTTGCGCTGTTGAGCAGTTGCACGCCTTGCCCGGGCGGCGGATTCGCTTGCGAACCAGGGCCCTGACGACGACCTTGTTTGCCCGTCTCCTCCTGGCGGACGTCTTTCTTCACGGCATCGGCGGCGCAAAATATGACGAGCTTGGCGATGAGATCGCTCGAGAGTTCTTCGGCCTCAAGCCGCCAAGCTATCAGACCTTGTCGATGACGGCCTGGCTGGGCCTGGAGCCCGCGCCGGCGACCCCGGATCAGTTCCACGACGTCGAGCATCAGCTTCGGGATCTGCGGTTCAATCCGGAGCGATTCCTGACCGATGCGGTCGTCGGCGACTGGTCGTCGGTCGTTTTGTCAAAACAAGAGGCGATCGCTGGGCCGGTTGAGACACGTCGCCAGCGAGTCTCGCGGTTCTTTGAGATCCGAAGGTGCAACGAGGCGCTCCAGGAAGCCGTTCAGCCGGTCAAGTCCCGGCTGGAGACGGAACGATCCGCACTCCTGGCCGGCTTACGACGTAATCGATTAGTCCATCATCGCGAGTATCCCTTCGTGCTCCATTCGGCGAGTCGGTTACGAGAGACGTTTCGGCGGGCTTTGACCGATCAGTTGGGCGGCTGAAATCGGCCCTTTGGGAAAAAACTGGAACAAATCGTTTCTAGGATGAGGCGAAGCGTGTCCCGACCCTCTACAATAGCGAAAGACGCGCCGGATCGTCCTTCGACGCCGGTCACGTCGGCTCGCACTCTCAATCCCGGGGCGGCCCCCAAGGTGTCTGTTCCGATGAAACCTTTTTTGCCGGTCGTCCGGCTGCCTCATCGTCGTGGACCCGCTGAGTTCTGCGTCGGGAACGAGGCCGATCATGAAGCCGTCTACCAGACCTTGCTTCACGTCTTCCACGGCCCGGATCGCGACTCGTTCCTGGGTGCGTTGGGCGATCCGACCTATCGGCCTGACCAGCGTTTGGTGGCCAAGGTGAACGGACGGGTGGTCAGCCACGTCCACCTGACCGAACGTCAGGTCCGCTACGGCTCGGTCACCTTGCCGCTCAACGGCATCATGTGGGTGGGAACCCTGCCGGAATACCGAGGGCTTGGGTTCGCCCAGAACCTGATGCGGCTGGCCAATATCCGCGCCCGAGAGACCGGCGCGGTGGCCCAGGTCTTGACGACCAGCATGCCCCAGTTCTACCGCCCCTTGGGCTGGGGGGTCTGCGGCCAGCAGACCTTCGGCATGTCGTTGAGCCGCAACTTGCCGGCTTCCGGGGACGGCCTGCTCGAAGCCAAAGGGGGCCCTTGGCAAGTCCGCCCCTGGCGCCAGGTCGAGATCAACGATCTGATGACCCTTTACGACAAACAATACAGCGCGACCACCGGCTCGGTCGCCCGGAGTGAAGATTACTGGCGATGGATGATCGGCAGGCGATACGCCCATGTGATCTGGGTCGCCTGCCAGGGGGAGGCGGTCCACGGTTACGCCTTCGTCAAGGACCACCGGATTCTTGAGATCGCGACCGACCCCGCGCATCCACAGGCGATGCAAGCCTTGCTCGGTCGAGTCCGCGCCGAAGCCCTGGAACGAGCCTATCCCGAGGTTGTCGTCTACGCGCCGATCGATCACCCGGTCCTGGAGGAGTTCCGTCGTGGGCAAGGGCGGATCATTAATCAAGAGGAGTGGGAAGGAACCTCCTCCATGTACCATATTCCCGACGTGGGCCACTTCTTGACCGCGATCTTGCCCGAACTGGCCAGGCGGGCCTCAGAGACCGAATCGCCTTTGCCGCTCGAACTGGGCCTGACGGTCGAAGACCGCCGCTGGCTCATCCATGTGAGCGGTTCGGAATCACGGATCGAGCCCGACAAGCTCAGCCGCAGGCACATCACGCTCAACCCGTCCGCCCTGGTGCGGCTCTTGATGGGGCATTCAGGGATCGATCGGGCCGTGGCTGAGGACGGGGCCGAGCCTTCAACGGCGACCGCCGTCGATGCCGCCCGCATCCTCTTCCCGATCCGGCCGATCTGGCGCAGTCCACTCGACAGCGCCACAGCCTGAGGCAAGAGGCGATCCGGGAAGATCTTTCGTCATTCCCCTGCCAAGGTCAAAGAAATAATCTTGGATTAAGGGAAATCAAGAATTTAACCACAGATAAACACGGATTAACCCGGATATTCATTCAGGGGAAAACCCGGGGGGAAAACCCGGTGTCAGATCATTCAGGGGAAAACCCGGTGTCAGATCATGTTCCGACAGATAACCGGGGCGGAAACATGAACTGAAACCGGGTTTTCCTCACAGGATCGCCGCGGCGGCTTCCCGAGGAATGGACACCCTGCCGCATAACGGGGCCGTCATCACGTTGCTGGCGATCACCGGTTTAACTCATCGGCAATCTCACGCGAATATTTTTGCGATCACGCTACTCAAGACAGCGACGGTCTTCACGTTGGCCGCAGCCTTGTCCTGGAGTTGAGCCGATGCCGGACTTGCTCGATGGGAGGAGTGCCCTGGTGACGGGCGCCGGTCGTGGCATCGGCCGCGAGATTGCCCTGTCATTAGCTCGCGAAGGAGCGCGCGTGGTCGTCGCCGACCTGGACGAACCGAGCGCGCGGCAGGTCGCCCTTGAGGTTCAAGGCGAAGGGGGCGAAGCATTGGCCGTGCGCTGCGATGTCGGCGACGAGGCGCAGATTGAGCGCGCCGTCAAGGCCGCGTCCGGGGGGTTCGGTGGTCTCGACGTCCTGATCAACAACGCAGGGTTTCAGCACGTCGCGCCTCTCGAACAATTTTCAACCGAAATCTTTGAACAGATGATTCGCGTCATGCTGACTGGCCCATTTTTAGGCATGAAGCATGCGATTCCCTTGATGAAAGCGCGCGGTTGGGGCCGGATCGTGACGATTGCCTCGATCAACGGTTTAGTGGGTTTTGCCGGCAAGGCGGGCTACAACAGTGCCAAGCACGGTGTGATCGGCCTGACCAAGGTCGCCGCGCTGGAGGTTGCTACGCTTGGGATCACGGTCAACGCGCTTTGCCCTGGTTATGTGGATACGCCGTTGGTCCGTGGCCAGTTTCACGACCTGGCGACCCTGCGAGGAGTGACCGAGGAGCGCGTCTTGGCCGAGGTGATCGCCCCCCTCGTGCCCCAGCGCCGCCTGCTGGAGCCGGCTGAGGTCGCTGACTACGTCGTATTCCTTTGCTCAGACAGGGCTAAAGGTGTCACTGGGCAGGCGGTCGTGCTAGACGGCGGCTATACCGCGCAATGATTTGAGTAATGATCTCAATCGGCGAGCGAGGGGCGTCAGACCCCTGTCCGACGACGGCCACGGACAGAGGACTGACGCCCCCCGCTCGCCGGGAAAATACGAATCGAGATAATTTTTTAGCCTTCCCTATTGCTGATCAGAGCCGCGTTAACCAATGGTCGGTGTCGAGCACCTCGCTGATCATCATTTGCTGGGCGCAGAGGATCGAGCGATGCAACTCTTCGGCCGTGACCGAGCCTGCCGAGTTCTCGACGGCAAGCGTTCCGGTCGCGTCGCCAAGGAACTCGACCTCGAAGCCTCGGTGCGCAGCCTGCCTTGCGGTGGTGTCGCAGCACATGTGAGACATATAACCGGCGATTGCCACCGTATCGATGTTGTTCTTGCGGAGCCAAGGGTCCAGGTCGGTTCCGGTGAAGCTACCCGGCAGGTGTTTCTCGATCCAGTGATCGCGCGGCCTTGACGCCACTTCAGGCCGCAGTTCCCAGCCAGGCGTCCCTCGCTGGAAAAACGGCTTCTCCGGCTGAGTAAACGTGTGCTGAATCACCACGATCGGCACCCCGGCCCCTTGGGCGGCGTCCATCACGCGCAAGACGTTCTCCAGGTGGCCGCTCGGATGAGTCACCGGCAG
>JBDTIR010000158.1:0-8375 GCA_039936275.1 Isosphaeraceae bacterium
GTGCTCCGATACTGTGGGGCCAGGAGATACTTGGTACTACCTCTAAGGTTTACCACAAGCTCAGAGCCCCTGCGGCTCGTCGGCTCGACCTCCCCCTCTCATAGTTTCAACTGCCATTTTGGCAGTCGCGATGGCTTCACGGCTCAGTCTCGAAGCAGCTCCCTCGCTCACGCGTCGGGTTTCGATGCCCGACGCTCCCTCGCTCACGCGTCGGGTTTCGATGCCCGACCCTCCCTCGCTCACGCGTCGGGTTTCGGTGCCCGACGCGTAAGCGAGGGGCACCTTTTCGAGTTTCAAAACCCGACGCGTAAGCGAGGGGCCCCATTCTGCCTGCTGCGCCGAACAAAGCCAACTGCCAATTTGGCAGTCTGGTAGGACGAGTAATGCCTGCCAGTATTCTTGGGAATCACGAAGATTGGCGGGCTTTACCCGCCCTACCATCAGATCTCGCCGTGAGCCCGGTTAAACTTGCCGATGGCGGCAGTTTGTGAGTTGACGAGTCGAGGCGGTCTCGGGCAACATCAAGAGCGGGCCGCGTTCCATTGTCGACAAGGGGTTGGATCTGGGAACTGGATCGACCAAGGCCGATCGACGTTGGAGCCCGGCGCGCGAGTGTGCCGATGAATACGGGGAGGACGGTCGTGACAATCATGACGCCCCTCGGTTGTCGATTCCTCGGAACGAGAACGGCCTGGCGGCCGGTTTTGTCAGAATGGACCGGGACTCCGTCCCGCCGATCGCGGAGCGGTCGGTGTTTGCGTTGCCGGGGCAACCTTGGCCCCGGAGAGAAAGGAGACGCCGATGCGGGCCCTTCGGACCTCACTGGCTTCGGCCCTGTTGCTCGGGCTTGCCCCGGCCATGGCCAGCGCTCAGCCGTCCCAGGCGGAACAAATTCTCAACCTCAAGCCGTCGCAACGCGGGGTTGATTATGACACCCCCACCGACAAGGCGGCCGTCGCCGCCTGCAAACTTGAGATGATCTACGACAAGAACAAGAGGCCGATCGGCTACGCCGTCAGAGACGGCCAGGGGCAGTTGGTCCGGAAAGTCGTGGACGCCAACGGCCTCAGAGACAAGCAAGGCGTCGTCCACTCAGACCAGTGGAGCTACTACAAGGACGGTTTCGAGGTCTACCGCGAAATCGACCTTGACGACGACCGAAGCATCGACGAATGCCGATGGATGAATACAGGCGGCTCAAGGATCGGCGTGGTCAAGGGGGGCAGGATCATCGCCTGGACGCGGCTCTCACCCGAAGAGACCGGCAAGGTCTTGGTCCAGGCCCTGACCACCAGCGACCCGGCCTTGCTTGAGACGGTCATTGCCACGCCGGCGGAACTGGAGACGCTTGGCGTTCCCAAAGCCCAGGTGGACGCCAGCACCAAGGCCGCCGAAGGGCGTCGCGAGCGCTTGACGGCCTTGCTTCAGACCTTGGGTGCTTCGGGCTGGGACCAGCAGACAGCCTGGTATCGCTTTGACGGCCAGATGCCTCATGTGATCCCGGCTGATGCGGGAGGGGGCGACCTCAAGGACGACCTGGTGCTCTACGAGAACGCCGCCGTGTTCGCCGGGCCGGCCAATGCGCAGGACAAGGTCCTCTCAGTGGCCTATCTTCAGATCCCGGAGATGGTCCGGATCGGCGACGTCTGGAAGGTGGTTGAGCTCCCCTTCGCCGTCGATCCCAAGAAGCCCACCGCGCCTCCGCAACCCCTGGTCGCCTTGCGGTCGGCGATCTATAGCCACACGATCGGCGGACCTGGAGGCGGGTTGAGTCCTGAACTCGACGCCGCGCTGAAGGCCTTGGCCGACTACGACGGCAAGGCCGCCCTGGGTGCGGGGTCTGACCCCAAGAAGGTCGCCGAGTTCCATGTCGGGCGGATCGAGCCGTTGAAGACCGTCGCCAAGGCTGCGACCAATGCGGACGAGCAACTAACCTACTACAAGGAGATCGTCAACAGCCTGGCTGCCGCCTATCAGTCCGGCCAGTATCCCGCAGGCGGCAAGGCGATCGACCAGATCATCGCCCAGGGGGACAAGCTCGGCACCTATGCCGACTATCGCAAGATCCTGGCCGAGTACGCCATGGAAGCCGACGACTCGGCCGACAATCGCAACCTGCTTGACCTTCAGAAGAAGTTCCTGACCAGGCTGGAAACTTTCCTCAAGGACCACCCCAAGGCCGACGAGGCCCCCGACGTCCTCTTCCAACTCGCCAGTGGCAATGAGTTCAACGCCGCGGAGGCCGAAGCGAAGACCTACTACGCCCGCCTGGCCAAGGAATACCCGGGTTCCGAGGCCGGTAAGAAGGCGGTCGGGGCTTTGCGACGGCTCGATCTCGTCGATAAGCCCATCAGCCTTGCGGGCGAAGGGGCCAACGGTGAGAAAATTGACTCCCGGAGCTTCCAGGGGAAGACCCTGCTGATCCTCTTCTGGAACAGCGAGGCGACCCAGTTCAAGAACGACCTGGAGGCGTATAACGCCCTGGTCCAGAAGTATCGCGACCGTAACTTCCAGATCCTGGGCGTGAACCTTGATCCCGACAAGGCGGCGATGGACGCCTTCCTCAAGCAGTCCGGGATCGCCTGGCCGCAGATTCACGAGCCAGGGGGCATGGACAGCCGCCTTGCTGATGAGTACGGCATCCTTACCTTGCCGACGATGTTCCTCGTCGATCCCCAGGGGAAGGTCCTCAGCAGGAGTCTCCGCACCCCTGCCGAGGTCGAACGAAACCTGGAGAAGCCCGTCGCCTCCAGGCCGACCGGCGTCACGCAGTAATCCAAAGGGCCGTTCCAAGGGCTCATCCTCAAACCCAACAAAAGGCCGGCCGCCGTCCATTTTCGTGACGACGGCCGGCCTCGTTTGCAATCCGAAACCGGGAGCACGTTGCCCGGGCAGACCCGCACCGGGTATCCTTTGGTCGGGACCAATCCGGTTACCAATCTTTGACGCCGCCTGGAATTCAAGAGATCACAATCAGGGACATGCCTCGATGCCAACCCTCGCTTGCCTGAATGGCGAACTGATGCCCGCGGACCAGGCTCGCGTGCCGATCTGGGACCGCGGCTTCCTCTTCGGAGACTCCGTCTACGAGGTACTTCGGATCTACCGAGGGCGCTGCTGGCTCGAAGAGGCCCATCTGGCCCGCCTCCGCCGCAGTCTTGGTGAACTGGCGTTGACGAACCTTGATTTCGACCGCTTGATCGTTCGGATGCACCAGACGATCTCTGAGAGCAAGGTCCAGGAAGGGACCGTTTACATCCAGATCACCCGAGGCGTCGCCCCTCGCAATCACGCCTTCCCCGGGCCGGAGGTTCCTCCCACCGAACTGATCATCGCACGCACCTATGACGATACCGAGATGGCCGGGTTTCGCCGCGAGGGGGTCGCCACGATCAGCTATCCGGACCTCCGCTGGAAGCGCTGCGACATCAAGACGACAAACCTCTTGCCGAACTGCCTCGCCAACCAGGCAGCGCACGTGGCGGGAGCTTACGAGGCGATCTTGATCAACAGCGAAGGCTTTGTGTCCGAGGCCACCCATTCCTCGGTCCTCTGGGTGCGCGACGGCCGGCTCGAAGGCACGCCCGAAGGCCCCCACATCCTTCCAGGCACGACCCGACACGACATGCTCCGGCTCGCCGAGGCCGCCGGCATCCCCTTCCACGCGACCGAGGTCACTCTGGACCAACTCAAGCAGGCCGACGAGGTCATGCTGACCGGCACGTCCATCGAAGTGCTCCCGATCGTCCGGATCGACGACTCGCCCATCGCCAATGGTCGCCCGGGCCCCTTGGCCTTGCGGCTTCAAGCCGCCTATCGCCAGGCCGTTGAGCGGTGGCTCGCCCCGGGGCCGGTCTGAAGTCGCGCCAAAAGGTGGAGCCGCTAGCCTCCACCGAGAGCCTGAGCATTGGAACGACCGACTGTGACCGATGACACTCCCGAATACGAACATCCCTTTGATCTCCACGCCCGCCGCGAACCGATGGCCGGGGCGGGCGTGCGAGTCATCGTACTCTGCGGCCCGTCGCCCGGGCGGGCCGACGAGGTCGCCAAGGGGCTGGCCGATCTGATCGCCAGCCGAGGCCGACCGGCGGACGCCTGGGTTGTGCCGATCAGTCCCGGCGATCACCTGGGGCGGGCCTTGGAAGCCGCTCTTGCCGACTCGCCGCATCCACTTGTCTTGATCACAACGGCCGCCGAGCCCTGGACCGAGGCCCATCTTGACCCCTTGCTGAGTGCGATCGACCAGTGCGACCACGCCATCGGCCGGCTGTCGTCGGGGTGGCTGGACCGAGTCGGCCGATGGCTCGACAATGCTCGTTGGCGGTCCTTGTTCGCGATCCCGGTTACTGACGTCCATTCCCCTTGCCGACTCCATCGCCTGGACCCTTTGGCGGCGATCCCGATGCAGTCGGCGAGCGACTTCCTTGACGTCGAGACCCTGGCCAAGGCGACTTACTTCGGCCACCTGATCGGCGAGGCTGACGTGCCCTCGCTGGCCTCGACGCGGTTCCCGGGGCGTACTTCAGACTTCTTCGAGGTCTTCCGCCGCCCCGTCTTCAAGCGCCCGTCAGGTCCAGCGGAAGAGTCGCAAGGCCAGGTAGAAGGTGGCGACCGCCCAGACGGCCAGGATGACCAGGGCGCGGAGGATCAAGGTGTTACCCAGGCCGGCCCCTTCGAGGATTATCAGTCGCAAGCCATCGACGAGCTGCGTCAAGGGGAGCGCCTGGATGAACGGCTGGAACGAGGCGGGGAAGTGGTCGGAGGAGAAGAAGACGCCCGAGAAGAGCCACATCGGCAGCATGACCAGGTTCATCAGGCCGCTGACCGTCTCGGTCGTCTTGGCCCTGCTGGCGATCAGGAGGCCGATTCCTGCGAACGCCAAGGCCCCGACGATCAGGATCAAGGCGACCAAAAGCAGGCTCCCACGGATGGGCATGCCGAACATCCAGACCCCCATGATCAGCAAGACCCCTGCGTCAGGGATCAGGAAGGTCAGCCTGGCCAGTAAGATCGCCATCAAGAAGTGCTCGCGGGGCATCGGCGTGGCCATGAACCGTTTCAGGAGTTTGGCGATCCGGAAGTTGACCAGCAGGAACCCCACCCCCCAGAGCCCGCCGCCCATCGTGTTCAGGCCGATCAGGCCGGGAATCAGGAAGTCAATATAGCGCGATCCATGCTCTGTGACGACGTCGTCTCGGGTGATCACGGCGTCTTGTCGACCACTGGCTCGCTGGAGGGCGTCATCGACCGCGGCCCGCGCAGCGATCCCTTCGGGACGGGTCTGGTCATAATGATAGATCACGGCGCCGGAGGTCTCCGGCTCAACGACCAACGGGGTCTTGCCGGTCTTGACCTTGAGGAACGCCTGGTCGTGGCTGAGCAGTTCGATCCGCACGCCCGGGCGGCTCGCTGACCCGTGTTGGGCGTCGTCACCGTGCAGGGCCGTGACCACCTGGCTTGCCGCTGGACTGTCCACCACGACAACGTGAACGACTTCCGGCCCTCGGCTCTTGAACGCCACGCCCAGGCCGATGGCCAGAATGGTCGGAAACCCATACACCCAGAACATCCGCGCCGGCTGTCGGTAGAACTCGCGTAGACGGGTCAGATACAGTTCTTGAAGCGACTTCGGATACGACATACAGGCACCCTTTTGATCGCGACTCCCCAACTCGGCGGACCCCGCTTGGGCCAGACTCCCAACAGGGTCGTCCTTCCTGAGTATAAACGCTTGCCAGGTCAGACCTCCACCCGGGCCAGCCGCCAAAACGAAGAACACGGCTTGTCCGTTCTTCTGGCTTCGGCTACATTCCCGCGCCGGTTCGGGTCAGCGACGACCCGCGTTTCGCCCAGTTGGCGGGGACCCTTTGGGGCAATTGCCGTGACGCTGATCTCGTATGCCCAGAACGGCGAGGACGTCTGAGATAAGCGGCTCGTGGAAGTCGCTTACGTTTCAAGACGTGCTCTCCCGACATCGTGGGGGAGTTGACTCTGGAAGGCGTCGGCGAGAAGCGACCCGGCTTGCTCGCGATTCCAACGATCGTGGCGCGGGACAGGTCACGTCGAAGGCTCGCGGCATCCCTCGGAGGACGGACGAATGGTCGGATCGACTCCCCAATCCCGTCGTGGCCGCATTCCGGGTGGTCTACTCGGGATGATCGTGATCTTGGTTGTCATTGAGGGGTATGTCAACCGCCATCCAGGCCGATTCGGGCATCCTTGGGGACACGACTGGCGGCACGGCAGCCACGCTGCCAGACGCGAGGCCCCGGGCTGTGAGGTGCTTTGCTTTGGCGACAGCCTGGTGAAGCAATCGGTCATTCCCCAGGTGCTGGAAGGCCGTCTGGGGGGACCGGTTTATAATCTCGCCCTGGGCGCTGGACCGCCGCCGGCCAGCTATTTCTTGCTCCGACGTGCCCTGGAGGCCGGGGCCCATCCTCGCGCGGTTCTGGTGGATTTCATCCCCCATCTGCTGGCGGAAGGCCCCCGATTCAGTGAGCAACTCTTACCGGAAGTCACCAGTCTTCGAGATTGTCTCGACCTGGGCTGGACCTCGGCGGACCCTAGCCTCTTTGCTTCACTTGCTCTTGCCAGAATCTTGCCCACGGTGAGGGACCGCTTTGAGATTCGCGCGAACGCCCTGGGCGCGCTTCAAGGCTTGGGGATCGCGGCATCTCGACATCTCCTGCTCGTCGCATCAGCGCGCAACTGGAGGGTCAACCGAGGCGCGATGATCGCCGCCAAGACGAACAGGCCCCCTGGCGACGATACCCCCCACGCCTCGGCACTTTATCCAGATTCCTGGCAGTGTGCGCCGGTCAATGCAACCTACGTCCGGCGTTTCCTGGACCTCGCCGGGAGCCGAGACATCCAGGTCTTCTTGTTGGTTCCCCCGTTCAGCCCCGAGGTTCACAACCGTCGAGAACAGCTTGGCCTCGAAGCCCAGTACACCCGGTTTATGGAATCCATCCAGGCGAACTATCCGAACCTGGTTGTGATCGATGCGAGGCGGTCAAGTTACGGTCCTGAGGTCCACGCCGATGCGCTCCACCTTGACCGCCAAGGCGCAGAGGTCTTCAGCGCCGACCTGGCGGACCTGATCGCTCAGACCCTGGCCGATCCAACAACATTGGTCAGGTCTTACAACTTACCGCCCTTCCGTGCCCGTTCCCTCGCCCTGGCTGTGGAGGACACTGACCAATCCATGCAACGGCTGGGAACCGAGCCGCGCCGACGTCGATAGTCATACGTTGATAAACGTATCAAGTTCAGAAGGTTGCTTTGCTCCTCGGATCGGCTGATCAGTGCGATCGAGCACGGCGACGGCCGCGACGGCCGGGTTTGGCACCGCCGTTGGTCGCGGCATCGGACCCTTCCTCGCGGAGGTGACGGCCGGTCAAGGCAACGAAGACGTCTTCCAGGCTGACCTGCCGGGTAATCAGGCGGGCCAAGGGGCGGTCTTCCTCGGCCAGGCGGTCGAGCAAGGCAGGAATGGCAAGGTGGGGCTCGCCGACGGTCAAAGCGAAGCCGTCGGCTTCGGCGCGGCTCGACAGCACAGTCGGCAGGTCGGCGAAGGCCGAGGCCTCCGGCGCGGGTCCGTCGCCCAGGATCGCGAACTCGACGATGTGCTCGCCACCGATTCGGGAGATCAGCTCGGCGGGCGAACCGAGCGCGATCACTCGCCCTTGATCGACAATCGCCACCCGGTTGCAGAGCCGCTCAGCCTCGTCCATGTAGTGGGTCGTGAGCAAAGTTGTCCGCCCCTGCCCTTTCAACTCGCGAATCACGTCCCAGAGCTGCCGGCGGGATTGGGGGTCGAGCCCGGTGGTCGGCTCGTCGAGGAACAACAATTCCGGGTCGCCGATCAGGGCCACGGCCACGGCTAGCCGTTGCTGCTGGCCTCCAGAAAGGGTCTCGATGAAGGCGTTGGCTTTGGAATCGAGCGCCACCCGTCCCAACGCTTCGTCGGGTTCCAGACCAGACTTGTAGAAGCTGCGGAAGAGGCAGACCATTTCCCGCACGGTCGATTTGTCGGGAAACCTCGTTTCCTGGAGCGTCACGCCGATCCGTTCGCGGATGGCTCGCTCGTCGGTTCGCCAGTGCAGGCCGAGCACCTCAACCTCACCGGAGGTCGGCGTGTTCAGACCTTCAAGGATCTCGACCGTGGTCGTCTTGCCCGCCCCGTTGGGACCAAGCAAGCCGAAGCATTCGCCAGGGTGGACTTCCAGGTCCAGTCCGTTGACCGCATGGACCGGCCCGTCACGGCCGGGAAATTGCTTGTACAGGTCCTTGACCCAGATCGCCCGGTCAGCCATTTGCGTCTCAACACCCCAAGAAAACGGCGGGTGGAACTCTGGTTTTTGAGGATTCTT
>JBDTIR010000159.1:0-3331 GCA_039936275.1 Isosphaeraceae bacterium
GCTCCCGCCGCCGATTCCGATCCACTCGGTTTGCCGCCACGCAGCGCGCTCGTGACATGACGAGCCGGATGCGGGAAATCCGCACGTCCGGATCTGTGGGAGCCCAGGGTGAGCAATCACCCTGGGCGACCCGGCCCTATTTGTCTCCAAACTCGGGCCTGGCTTCCGGGCCTCCGGGGTTTTATCCTTGGGGAGACGTCCCCACGTTTTGGTTGCCATCTCCTACCTTTTGGCGGCCGGTTCCTGCTTCAATTGAGGATTTCGAGGAGGTTCAAGCTGATGCAACGAAGGACGAATGGACGACGCCCGTTGATGGTTTCCGCAGTCTGCAGCGGCCTGCTACTCTTGATCGGTGGATCGACCCTTCAGGCCCAGGACAACGCCAAGGCCGAGGCGAAGACCGAGCATCTGTTCCGCGCCGGCGCGGCGACAAGCAACATCACTCCGCCGCTTGGCTCGCCGATCGTGGGCAATTTCGTCACGCCGCCGGCAACTCATGTTCACGACGACCTGCATGCCCGCTGCCTGGTGCTTGACGACGGCAAGACCCGCCTGGCGTTCGCTATCTGCGACAACGTAGGCATCCCTCGCGAGGTCTTCGACGCCGCGAAAAAAATGATCAAGGACGAGACGGGCCTGCCCGAAGCCAACGTGATCCTCGCGGCCAACCACACCCACTCGGCCACGTCCGCCCGTAGTCCGAACCCGATGAATCCCGAGTCTGAGTTGTCCGACTACCAGAAATTCCTCACTCGCCGGATCGCCGACGGTATTCAACGCGCCATCAACAACCTGGAGCCTGCCCAGATCGCCTGGGGATCGGCCGACGTGCCCGATCAGGTCTTCAACCGCCGCTGGCTGATGAAACCAGGCACGCCCTTGCCGAATCCCCAAGGCGGGCAAGACAAGGCGAAAATGAACCCCGGACGAGCCAATCCGAACCTGCTGGAACCTGCGGGGCCGACCGACCCGCAGGTCTCGTTCGTGTCGGTCCAGTCAAAGGACGGCCGCCCGATCGCCCTGCTGGCCAATTACTCATTGCACTATGTCGGCGGCGTTCCCAAAGGTCACATTTCGGGCGACTACTTCGCCGTCTTCGCCCACAAAGTCGGCCAGTTGCTCAAGGCCGGCGAGACCGACCCGCCGTTTGTCGGCATCATGTCTAACGGCACCAGCGGCGACGTCAACAACGTCGACGTCCGCCCCACGACCAAGGCCAAAGCGCATGCCCCTTACGAAAAGATGCGAGAGGTCGCCGATGAGGTGGCCCGGGCTGTCGTCAAGGCGCATCAAGACGTCAAGTTCCAGGATTGGGTCCCCTTGTCCGCCGCTCACAAAGAACTCGTGCTCGCCGTCCGCAAGCCGAACGAGGAGCAACTGGCCTACGCCCGTGCCGTTCTTGCCAAACCCGACAGCGAGAAACCGAAACACCCGCTCGAAAAGAACTACGCTAACCGAGCCGTGCAGTTGTACGGGTCGCCCGACGAGGTCTCGATCCCGCTCCAGGCGTTCCGGATCGGCACGCTCGGCATCGCCGCCATTCCGTTCGAGGTCTTCACCGAAAGCGGCCTGGCCATCAAGGAAAAGAGCCCGCTGAAGCCCAGCTTCACCATCGAGCTGGCCAACGGCTCCTACGGCTACTTGCCCACCCCCAGGCATCACGAACTCGGCGGCTACGAAGCCTGGTTGGGAACCAACAAGGTCGAGCCCCAGGCGTCTGAGAAAATCGTGAAAACGATCCTCGACCTCTTCGAAGGGCTCAAGCCCTGATCACCCATTGGTTGAGAAGGCTTCGGGA
This sequence comes from Isosphaeraceae bacterium, assembly GCA_039936275.1. Classification (GTDB taxonomy): domain Bacteria; phylum Planctomycetota; class Planctomycetia; order Isosphaerales; family Isosphaeraceae; genus JBDTIR01. Next base: position 1,799 of record JBDTIR010000159.1, read on the forward strand.
TCATCATCATTTGAAGATCCTGAAGCCTTTTATATCCATTAACTATTTTGATCGCGGAAACAACTGATCCAAATCTATTGAACCTGTTCCAGAAGGCGACGTCCATGCACACTCGGCATTCATATCTTGGAATATTTGCGAAATCGATTCTCTTTTCCGCCTTGATCGCTACACCGGGCCTGACGTCGGCGTCTGGCGGCGACGCTTCGCCAGCCGTCTCGCACGGTTACTCGATTCCGCTGATCGACCTGTCGGCGCAGACGCAACGCCAGGTCGTCGTGGACCGTGACGACAACCAGTATCTCGGCCATCCGACCACCGTCCTGCTCGATGACGGCAAGACCATTCTGACCGTCTATCCCAAGGGGCACGGCCGAGGGGCCATTCTCATGAAGCGGAGCACCGACGGCGGCCTGACCTGGTCAGACCACTTACCCACCCCGGAGAACTGGACCACGTCCCTGGAAACGCCGACGATCCATCGCGTGGTCGATCGCCAAGGGGTCAAGCGCTTGATCCTTTTCTCGGGGCTATACCCGATCCGCCTGTCCGTCTCCGAAGACGACGGCCGGACCTGGTCGCCGCTCAAGCCGATCGGCGACTTCGGCGGCGTCGTGACGATGGCCTCGGTCGAACGCTTAAAAAATGGCGACTATATGGCCCTCTTCCACGACGACGGCCGATTCCTCCACGGCAAAGGGAAATCGACGAAGTTTCAGGTCTACAAAACCATCTCCAAGGACGGCGGCCTGACCTGGGGCGCTCCCGAAGTCATCGCCGAGCACCCATCGGCCCACCTCTGCGAGCCCGGCCTGGTCCGCTCACCTGACGGCAACCAGATCGCCGTTCTCTTACGCGAGAACAGCCGCAAATTCAACTCGTTCGTGATCTTCTCCGACGACGAAGGCTTAACCTGGACCAAACCCGGGGAGTTGCCCGGGTCGTTGACCGGTGATCGACATGTGGGCAAATACGCCCCGGACGGTCGGTTGTTCCTCTCGTTCCGCGACACGACCCTGGAAAGCCCAACCAAAGGAGATTGGGTCGGCTGGGTCGGCACCTATGACGATATCATTAAAGGGCATGAAGGTCAGTACCGGGTTCGCTTGATGGACAACACCAAAGGGGCCGACTGCGCCTATCCTGGCGTGGAAGTTCTCCCCGACGGCACGTTCGTCGTCACGACCTATGGACACTGGACCAAGGACAAGCCGGCCTATGTCGTCAGCGTCCGATTCACACTCGCGGAACTTGACGATCTGGCGAACCAGCAGAAGGCCAAGGCTCAGGGAAATTAGTTTGAATTTAATTCGTATGTTTTATAGATCATCAAATGGAAACGCACTCCCATGAAACGCGCCTTGCTTGTGATTGACGTGCAAAACGAATATTTCCCGGAAGGCGCGCTGCCGGTGACTCATCCGAGCGGCCACCTGGAGAACGTCTTGCGCGTGATGGACGCCGCCCAAGGGGCCGGGGTGCCGATCGTGGTGATTCAGCACACGTTTACTCAGCCGGAGAAGCCGTTTTTCC
>JBDTIR010000160.1:0-4372 GCA_039936275.1 Isosphaeraceae bacterium
TTCGGCCGCTCGCTGGCCGGAGAACAGGTGCTGCAAGAGCGAAAGCAGACCTTGGACGATCTTGGCGTCGCTATCGGCCAGGAACTCGACGACGTCGAGCGTGCCCGGGTGGGTGCGGACGGACAGGAACACGGTGCTCTGACAGCCTCGCACACGGTTCGCCTCGGTCTTCAACTCGGCCGGCATCTCGGGGAGTTGCTCACCGAGTTCGATGAGGAACTCGTAGCGGTCTGCCCAGTCGCTCAGCCACTCCAGTTCTTCGGCGACTTCCTCGGCGGCCTGCGCGACGCTGTCCGCCATCGGGCTTGGATAGGCAGCCTGGTTGACCTGCTTGGGAGCGGCGGCGGCTCGCGTGCGCTCTGCGCAGGCATGGATCAGGATCAGGGCCAGGGCGTCGGCGAACGTCTCGACCTCGTCCATCGTGTTGTAAACGCCGAACGAGGCGCGGATTGTACCGGGCAGCCCAAGGCGCTGGAGCAAGGGCTGGCAGCAGTGGTGCCCGGTGCGCACGGCGATCCCTTGAAGGTCAAGCCGTGAGCCGACGTCGAGGGCCGAGAGCGGTGGGTCCTCAACGACGAACGAGACCGCGCCTGTGCGCTCCATCGGCGAGCCGACGATCCGCACGCCAGGGATCGCCTTGAGCCGAAGAATTGCCGTTTCCAGAAGTTTGTGCTCGTGCTCAGCGACTGCGGGGAGGCCGAGGCGTTTCAGATACTCCAGCGCGGCCGACAGGCCGACGGCCCCGGCGACGTTGGGCGTGCCGGCCTCGAACTTGTGCGGAAGCTCGTTAAACGTCGTCGCCTCGAAGGTGACGTCCTTGATCATGTCGCCGCCCCCTTGCCAAGGGGGCATCGCCTCAAGCAAGTCGGTCTTGCCGTAGAGGACGCCGATGCCCATCGGGGCGTAAATCTTGTGGCCAGAGAAGGCGTAGAAGTCGCAATCGAGTTCTTGAACGTTCACCGCGAGATGCGAGACGGCCTGGGCGCCATCCACCAAGACCGGGACGCCGTGTCGGTGGGCCAGGTCGATGATCGTCTTGATCGGGTTGACCGCGCCGAGCACGTTCGAGACGTGGGTGACGGCCAAGAGCTTGGTTCGCGGGGTCAAGAGCGACTCAAGGACGTCAAGCCGGAGGTCCCCGTCGTCAGTGATCGGGACGACTCGGAGTTTCGCCCCTTTCTCCTCGCAAAGCATCTGCCAGGGGACGATGTTGGCGTGATGCTCCATCCAGGTGACGACGACCTCGTCCCCGGGGCCGACGTTCTGGCGCCCGAAGGTCTGCGCGACGAGATTGATGGCCTCGGTCGCGCCTCGGACGAGGATGATCTCGTGAAGCTCTCGGGCGTTCAGGAACCGTCGCACACGTTCGCGAGCCTGTTCAAATTGAGCGGTCGCGCGATCGGACATCGCATGAACGCCGCGATGGACGTTGGCGTTGTCAGCCTCATAGTAATGCGTTATCGCGTCGAGCACGGCCCGAGGCTTCTGGGTCGATGCGGCGTTATCCAGGTAGATCAAGGGGTGGCCGTGGATCTGCTGGTTCAGGGCCGGGAAGTCGCGCCGGATCAAGGCGAGGTTCAGGGCCGTGACCGGTGAGTCTCGGACGCCAGGGCCCGGGGCGATCTTGGTCAAGGACGTACTCATGTCATCTCCAGAAAGGCGTCAACAGATCGCGACGGCGAGGTTCGGTTCCGGAAATCCTGATTGTTCCGCTCGAAGTCAGCAGGGCCTCGTCCCGAAGCCGACGGCGATTCTGTCTCCGCCAGGGTTCAGGATAGCCTCTCGGACCACTCGACCGAAATGCCGACCCGTTTGGAATGCGGCTGGTCGAGCCGGATCGAGACGAGGACCATTGCCCTTGGCAAGCTTAGTCGATCCCTTCGCGCCCGCTCTCGAACGTCGGATGACGGTTATTTGCCCACATGAAAATAAGTTTCATATCGAATTTCAGGTAGGCAGCCGCCCTTTGAGGTTCGCCGCCTGGAACGGGCCTGGCTCGGCGATCAAGCGGCGGGCCGCGTCCACCTGATCCCAGACGTTCCACAAGAGGACCCCGCGCACACGGGCATCCTTCAGGTAGTAGACCACGCCTTCACGGAACGGCTCCTTCCAGTCGGCCACCGTCTCCAGGCGAGAGTCCACCGTGCCGACGGCCTCGAATCCCAGGTCAAACAGGTCCGAATAGAACGAGGGAAGGTGGTCATAAGAGACGGTCTTTCCGGCCATGGACTGGCCCGCCATCTTGCCCATGGTGTTGGCGTTGTCTTCGTGCTCAACCCGCAGGCGCTCGCCCAGGGCGGGGTTTGCGAACGAGGCCACGTCTCCCGCGGCGAAGATGTCGGACTGGCTGGTGCGGAGCGAGGGGTCCACCTTGATCCCGTTTTCCAGAGCCAGGCCGGCGGCCCGGGCCAGTTCGACGTTCGGCGTGACGCCGATGCCCGCAACCACGCCGTCGGCTTCAAGCGTCTGCTCGGCGCCGGTGTCCGCCTCGCGGAGCGTCAAAGTCAGTTTGTCGCCGTGCTCCTCGATCTTGACGACGGTCTGCCCGGGCCGGACCTCGACCCCCTTCTCACGGTAGTAGTCATTGAGGAAGCCGGCCAGATCGGCCGGAAAGAGCCGGCTGCCGATTGATGCGTCGGGGAAGACCAGGGTCACATGCTGGCCGTTCATCGCCAGGGCGGCGGCCACCTCCGAGCCGATGAACCCGCCGCCAATGACCACGAACCGCCGATCCTGACCGGTCAAGGCGCGCAGGCGCTGGTAGTCGTCCAACGTGCGGAAGTAGATCACCCGATCGCCGCCAAAGGGGAGCGTCCTGGTCACGCCTCCCGTGGCCAGAAGCAGTTTGGAGTAGGAATAAGTCGCTCCTTGGTCGTCGCGGACCTGCTTTTTCAAGGGGTCGATCGCCTGGACGGTCCGCCCCGGGTGAAGCGTCACCCCCGGGCCTTCGACCTTGCGCCAGATCCCCTCAAGCGGTTTCCCTTTCCAGAGCCCCTTGGACAAGGGCGGCCGGTCGTAAGGCGGATGCCCCTCTGCGCCGATCAGGCCGATCGAACCGCTGGAGTCAACCTCACGAATGCCCTCAATCGCGGCAGCGGCCGTCATTCCACCGCCAACAATCACATACTTGTAAGTATTTTCCATATTCAGTGAGGTCCTTTGAATTTGTGGTTTCTTGCCGTCCGTGCCCCTTACCCCCGGCGTGCTGCAATGCAGGCCGGCTTCGATTTTCGGACGGCGTGTTTCACAACGCCCTTTTGCTAATTGTAGGGAGGGTGGCAAACGCCGGCTTCGATTGCCGGACGGTGCGCTGCCCACGCCCTTCGAGAGAAAAATCGTGACTTGCCCTTAAAATCGAGGCGCACCGCGAACGGAGCCGGTGGTCCGGCATGCTTATTGATTTGAACAAGCGTCCAGAAGAACCACTCAAACAGGCGATTCGAGGGTCGGGTCGGACACATATTCGGGGCTGTGGCGGGCGCCGATCGCGCTGAGCACGCTGGCGAGAATGGGTTGGTTTTGCGCCAGGGCGTCTTGCACCATTTTCTCGTACCCGGCGGCCCCTGGAGAGCCGTTCCAGCCTGGTTTGGCTGGCGAGGCGGGTTTGGGGGTCGGGCTGGGTTCGATTCGTCTGGGCGAAACCCGGCTGGGTGCGGCGGGCTCGGCCTTGCGTCGGGTTTCCAGTTCGCGCAAGGAGCGGTCGATCAGGCGGGTGGCATCGCGATCGTAGCGGTAGAGTCGCTGGCCTTCGAGACTGGTATCGACCCGGGCCCGCTGGCTGGCCCCGGCGCGGTCGGGCGCATCGTAGCGGTCCCAGAGCTGGTCGGCAAGGGTGCGAAGGCGGTCCATTTCTTCAATAATGGCCTTCGAGAGCCCCGCTTGACAGACTTCGCATGAGGGGTCGCTGGCGTTCAACTGGTCAGGTTCGATTTGGAGGAACCTGGCGAACGCGGAACGATCGCTGCGCACACCGAGGGCCGAACCCGTGACCAAGGCGGCCGGGCCTCGGTCAGTCGCCCTGGGCAAGGTCGACCAGCCAAACAAACGGACGGCGGAGGCCAATTCGTCGTCGTCCCAGGAGCCGACGTCGTCGAGCGTGGTTTTGAGGTCATCCCAGGCATCCCAGAGATAATCACATCCTTCGGCGGTACGTTGCAGGCGTCGAGTCGCCTCGGCGGGGTCGTCGAACAGCAAGGTTGCAAGTTCCTGGACCTCGGCGGCGCGGGTTTCGTCCCAGGTTCGGATAGCCGTGGAGCGATGCAAGGCGAGCCTGGCGTCCTGGGCCTGTTGCAAGCGTTCAAACCGGACGCTGCCAATGGCGGCCTGCCTGATCAGGCGATGTTCGTAGTCGTCAGTCGGCAGGAACTTGGCG
>JBDTIR010000161.1:0-3322 GCA_039936275.1 Isosphaeraceae bacterium
GACCGGACAAATGGCTCGCGACCTGGAAACCGAGGCCGCGCGGGTTCGCTCTGGGCGAGTTGACCCCAAAGCGGAACGGATGGCCACCGCCGAACGGAAGCCGATCCTGAGTCACCTGGATGACTACCTCGCAACGCTCAAGGCCAAGGGCGACGATCCGAAGCACGTCGCGATGACCCGGACCCACGCAACGAGGATCATCGAGCGGGGAGAGATCAGACGCATTTCCGAACTGACCCCCTCGTCCGTGATGAAGGCGATTGAGACGATCCGATCCGCTGGACTGTCGGCCCGGACGGTCAACGCGCACCTGACCGCCGTCCGTGGGTTCTCAAGGTGGTTACACCGCGACGGCCGGAGCACGGATCACCCGCTGGCGTCCCTGACCAGGCAGAACGAGCAAGCCGACCGTAGGCATGATCGAAGGACGCTGAGTCTTGATGACCTACGTCGGTTGATCGTGACCGCCGAGCACGGGGCGACCTACCGAGGAATGACCGGACCCGCGCGAGCGCTCTGCTATCGCCTGGCCGTCGCCACGGGCCTGAGATATTCCGAGATCAAGAGCATCGCCCCCGGGTCGTTGAACTTGAACCGAGACGAGCCATCGGTCGTTGTCCGGGCCTCGTACACAAAGAACGGTCAAGAGGCCGAGTTACCCCTGCCCGCCGACGTCGCCGACGATCTGTCCGCCTACGTGGCTGGAATGCCCGCTGACGAGCCCATCTTCGCCCTGCCTGAGAAGGGAGCCCAGATGTTGAGAGTCGATCTTGAAGCCGCTGGCATCCCCTACGTCGATCAATCGGGCCTGGTCTTCGATTTCCATGCCTTGAGAGCCCAGATGGCAACCTTGCTCGATGCGTCCGGCGTCTCGCCTCGCACGGTCCAACGGTTGATGAGGCATTCCTCGCTGGCGCTGACGGACAGGTACACCAGGCCAAGGGCCGTTGATCTGGACAGCGCCGCACGATCGCTCCCGGACCTGAGAACGCCCGCCGGCCGGACCCCCGAGACGTTGGCCGCAACAGGTACGGATGACGTACATATAAAAAACATCCTTGCCCACTATTTGCCCACCGCAGGGGATGGGGATGGGCGGATTGGGTCGGATGCTGTCGGAAACACGCCTTCAAGTGACGTGATTCCGATGGATCGTAAGTCCTTGGATTTGTCGGGAGATAGCGTTACTGGGCAGGAAGGGACGGAGACTGGCGGAAGTGCCCCCCGTTGGACTCGAACCAACAACCCGCTGATTAAGAGTCAGCTGCTCTGCCAATTGAGCTAGGGAGGCGATCGGCGTTTGAACGTGTTCTATCAAACCAGAATCGACCGACGGTTTCAAGACCAGGATCGTCGGCTTTTTGATGGAAAGGACGCAACCGACGGAACGGGAACGGCTGAGGACGCTTCGGCGTCGGGAGCGGATCGAGAGCGCGGAGGCTCGCGAAAGGGTGCCTCGCCTTTGAGCCGCTTCGGTCCTTTTTTCCGGCTTTTCTCGGAAGAGCCCCCTGCAAAGGGTAGCACCGGGAATGGTACGCTGAAGGTCCGTCCGGTTCTCAACGCGAGGTCGAATCGGACCAACGATCATCTTGTTCCATTCCACCTGTCTTTTTGGTTGGTCAGCCCACCATGCGTATTCCACGATCCTTCCAACTGGCGGCCGTGATCGTGACGTTGGCCATCGCCAATAGCTCGGCGGCCGAGCCCGACCCGAAGCCCATTCGCGCCTTGCTCGTCTGCGGCGGCTGCTGCCACGACTATGACGCCCAGAAAACCATCATCAAGAACGGCCTCGCCGAACGGGCGCATATTGAAGTCACCGTCGTACAGCAAGGGGGCACGACCACCGATACCAAGATCCCCCTTTATGAAAATCCAGACTGGGCCAAAGGCTACGACGTCGTCCTTCACGATGAATGCTTCTCGGGCGTTGGAGACCCGGAATGGACCCGGCGCATCCTCAAACCCCACAAGGACGGCCTCCCCGGCGTTGTCATCCACTGCGCCATGCACTGCTATCGGGACGGCACCGATCAATGGTTTCAGTTCTGCGGCGTCACCTCCAGGCGACACGGCAAAGCCTATCCGCACGAGGTCCTTAACCAGGACCCACAGCACCCGATCATGAGCAAGTTCGGCCCTGCCTGGGCCAACCCCGCCGGCGAACTCTACTGGATCGAGAAAGTCTGGCCCACCGCGCACCCCCTGGCCGTGTCCAAGAACCAGGAAAAAGGCAACGAAGAAGTCTGCGTCTGGACCAACCAGTACGAAAAGGCCCGCGTCTTCGGCACCACACTCGGACACCACAATGAGACCGTGAGCAGCGACGCATATCTCGACCTGCTCACCCGTGGTACGCTCTGGGCGTGCGACAAGCTCAATGATCAATACCTCAAACCGCCCAAAGCCAGGGTTGCCCGGCTCAACCACGCCAAAGGACGACCGGCGACCGCCTCCAGCGAAGAAACGGCCAAGCAAAACCTCGCCGCCAAGGCGTTCGACGGCGACGCCAATACCCGTTGGTGCGCGGCTAACGGCTCGAAGAACCAGTGGTTGCAGGTAGACCTCGGCAAACCCACCCCCTTGACCGGCGTCCGCCTGGACTGGGAACAGCCCGCGACCGCCTATCAATTCCGGGTGGAAGGGTCGGACGATGGCAAAGCCTGGCATCCGTTGATCGACGGCTCAAAGAACGAGAAGGCAGGCCCCCGTGTGCTTGACTTCCTGCCTGGCGAGGCCCGGGCCCGCCACGTCCGCGTCACCTTCCTGGGCAGCAAGAGCGGCGGCTGGGGCAGCCTCCACGAGGTCGAGGTTTACGGCAAAGAGACCGTGGTCATCGAACCCGAAGACCCCAACCGCGCGGCTCGAACGGCCGAAGCCGCCATGCTGAGCCAGAACAAACTGCCCGAAGGCTACGACGCCACCGTGTTCGCGGCGCCGCCGACGATCAGCTACCCGGTCTTCGTCGCCGCAGCCACGGATGGTGATGTGTACGTCTCTGTGGATCAGAACGGCTCGCTCGACCGCGCAGCCAACCGGGGGTCGGTCGCCAGACTCCGCGACGTCGACGGCGACGGCAGGGCCGACGAGGTCACGCGGTTCGTCGCCAACGTCGATTCCCCTCGCGGCCTGGTCTGGGACCACGATCGGGTCTACCTCATGCATCCGCCGCATCTCAGCGCTTTTATTGATCACGACGGCGACGGCAAGGCCGACGAACAAAAAATCCTGGTCAAGAACATCGCCTTCACGTTCAAGGACAGGCCCGCCGACCACACCTCCAACGGCGTGACCATGGGCATTGACGGCTGGCTCTATCTGG
>JBDTIR010000162.1:0-2215 GCA_039936275.1 Isosphaeraceae bacterium
CCTACATTGCGGCCGGGACGGACGCCCTAACATCCAAGATTTTGGACTTTGCAATCCTCTTGGCCCTTTTCCCGGGTGCCTTGACTGGACCCGGATCAGACGATTAGCCTTTGAGAATGATTTCCCTCCGCCTTCTGCGTCGACAGTGGTCCAAAGACCACTCGCACGGTCTCCGCCAAACCCTCGCCGAGCCAAGAAAAAAAGGACGCGCCATGCCGACTCCTCCAGCGCTTCGACGCCCGTCGAACCAGGTCATCCGGATCGTCTCGGCATGCGTCGTGGTCCTGGCCGCGTTCAACGCGAATCACGCCCTGGCCGCTCAGCCGCCGGTTCGGATTTCGGTCGAACCAGGCGAAATCTCCCTGAACGGCGCGGAGGCGAGGCAACAGGTCGCCGTGACCGGCCACTTCGCCGATAGCTCGGTCCGCGACCTGACCGGCGAGGCCCGATTCACGATCGAACCTGGCGAAGTCGCCAGAGTCAGCGGTTCCGGCGTCGTCACCCCAAAGGGCGACGGCCAGGGGTTCCTGCGGGTCGAGGCGGGAGGACGGACGATCGAGGTCCCGGTCCAGGTCGAACACGCCCAGCGAACCAGGCCGATGAGTTACCGGAGCAACGTCGTCGCCGTGCTCACAAAAGCCGGCTGCAACATGGGAACCTGCCACGGCAACATCAACGGCAAAGGGGGATTCCGGCTCAGTATCCGCGGCTTCGACCCCGGGTTCGACCTGGAATCACTCACCCACGACGCCTTCGGCCGCAGAGTCTCCCTCAACCAGCCCGCGCAAAGCCTGATCGTCCTTAAGCCGACCACTCGCCTGCCCCACGAAGGAGGACTCCGCTTTCCACCAGGCTCGACCGAGGAATCCATCTTCCTCGGCTGGATCGGAGATGGGGCCAGGGACGACCTGGCGACGGCCCCAACCCTGACCAGGCTGACGATCTTCCCCGACCATCGCCTGATCGCCGCCCCTGGCCTGAACCAGCAACTGATCGTGACCGCCGAGTTCTCCGACGGCTCCCGACGCGACGTCACCCGCCAGGCCGCCTTTGACCTGAGCGACCCGTTGCGCGTCTCGGTCACGCCCGACGGCCGGGTCGAGAGCCAAGGACCCGTCGAGGTCACGGTCGCCGTCCGCTACCTCAATGGTCGAGGGATCAGCCGCCTGGCCTTCCTGCACGACCGTCCCGACTTCGCCTGGCAAGACGTCAAACCCGCCAATGTTCTCGACACGCACGTCTTTGACAAACTCAAGGCGTTGAAGATCAATCCGACGGAACCCAGTACCGACGCCGAGTTCCTCCGCCGCGCCTTCCTCGACGCCATCGGTGTCTTGCCCAGCCCGGTTGAGGCCCGCGCCTTCCTCGCCGATCGCGACCCTGAGAAGCGGGCCAAACTCGTCGATCGCCTGCTCGAACGGCCGGAGTTCGCCGATTTCTGGGCCTTGAAGTGGGCCGACCTGCTCCGCAACGAAGAAAAAGTTATGGGCGTCAAAGGCGTCTGGATCTTCCAGCGCTGGCTCCGAGACCAGATCGACCAGGACGTGCCGCTTGACGAGTTCACCCGCCGGATCGTCTCGGCGCGCGGTTCCACCTGGCAAAATCCACCATCGAGCTTCTACAGGACCAACCGCGACCCCCAAACGACCGCCGAAACGATCGGTCAGGTCTTTCTCGGCGTTCGGCTCCAGTGCGCCCGATGCCATAATCACCCCTATGATGTCTGGACCCAAGACGATTACTATGGCCTGGCCGCCTACTTCGCCAATCTCGACCGCAAGCAGATCAACAACGTCCGTCGCGATCGCCTCGACACTCACGAGATCAACGGCGACGAGATCATTTATTTCTCCGGACAACCCCGGATGACTCAGCCCCGATCAGGGGCAATGATGGAGCCGAAACCGCTCGGAGGCCCCAAGCCGACACTGCAAGGCAACCCCAACGCGCTGGACGACCTGGCCGACTGGCTGACCAGAGACAACCCACAATTCGCCAGGAGCATGGCCAACCGCGTCTGGTTCCACCTGATGGGCCGTGGGATCGTCGAACCCGTGGACGACTTCCGAGACTCGAACCCCCCGTCCAACCCCCCTTTGCTCGACGCCTTGACCGCCGAATTCGTCAACCGGGGGATGCGGCTCAAACCTTTAGTCGCGCTCATCATGAAGTCGCGCACTTATTCGTTCGGTTCCACCCCCAACGCGACCAACGC
>JBDTIR010000163.1:0-7028 GCA_039936275.1 Isosphaeraceae bacterium
GCCCGATTGGATAATTCCAGGAACCACGCAGATAAGTGCGTCGGAAAATGAGCCCGGGGAGAACCAGAACGAAGATGATGAGCGCGGGGAAAGCCAGGTTCACGGCACCCCCTTTGCCACCTCAGTCATCGTGCCCTTTGCCACCTCAGTCATCGTGGCAGCCTCAAAAGCGGTTGACAATCAAGGCTTGTGGGTTGTGCGATGCCGACTGGAATCAGGGGTGACGGGTTTTCCAGCCGTCTCGGGTTTCTGTCCAGATTTGCGGCGAAGCCACGCATGCACGAGCTGGCCGCGGGCTTCAGGGTATTCCGACCAGAGGTTAAGCACCTCTTCCGAAATTCCGGCCTTCCCCACCAGTTTTTTCGCCATGGCAGCCACTCCTTCCGTCGAGGAACTCGAATCAGGACTTGGTCAAATCACCGAAGGCACCCTGACACGGTCAATTGTATCATCGGCGTCAAGTCTGGCCAAACCAAAAGCAGATCGGTGTCGATCATTCCACGGGTCGGAACAAGACCTCCTCAGCGGTGCGGTGCAAGAGCCATTGCTTATCATCATCGGTCAGGAAGTCGAGCCGATCGCGCACCAAGGAGATGCTGTCGGCATAGGTGTCCTTGACGACCTGGAACGGGCAATCGGTCTCCCAGAGGCAGCGTCTGGCACCGAAGGCCTGGACGACGATCTGGATGAACGGGGCAAGGTCGAGATAAGGCGGGGTCTTTTTGCCGAGTGCGTAAAACGCGCCGACTTTAACCAGCATGCGGGGGTGTTTCGCCAGGGCGCAGAGCGCGTCGACGTCTTCAGGCCGGATCGTGCCGTCAACGCCGATCCGGCAAAGGTGGTCGATAAGGACGGGGGTATCGGGGAACCGCTGGCACATCCGATCCACTTCGGGAAGGCCGTTCGGGTCGATCAGGCAACTCAGGACCTGGCCGGTCTTCGCGGCGGTCTTGAACATCACGTCATATCCGGCCAGTTCGAGCCAGCGAGGCGGGGGGAGCTTGCTGTACTGCGGCTGGATCCGGAAGGCGCGGACCTTCTGGGCCTGGAGGTCGAGCATGGCTCGATCGAGGTGGGGGGCGAAGGGGTCAATGATCGCCGTGCCGACGAACCGATCGGGGTGGAGTTTAATCATGTCGAGCATGTAGGAGTTGTCAAACTCATAATAGCTCATCTGGATCAGGTTAACCCGGCCGACTCCGTTGGGCCGGCAGACGGCCAGGAGTTCCTCGGCCGTGAACGACTTTGGCATCATGTCGGCGACGGTGAACCCTTTGGCCAGGGGGTAATGGTGGACGTCAGGGGTCCAGACGTGAGAATGGGCGTCGATATAAGGTTCAGGAGCCATGGGTGCGCGGGCCTCATCGGGCTTTGAGAATGGACCGGGATCAAGGCCAAAAAAAGCAAAAACGGCGTTAACGTCCGGCGATCGACAGGTCTTTGGGCGGTTAAGCTGCGTCGAGCATACGGCGATCGGCAACGGGGTTCAACAAGAAACCCAGATCGCAAACGGTTGGTTGCGCGGGGCCTTCGGGCCAAACCCGTGGGGGCGTCTGGTCGTTCGCCGATGGTTCTGGGAGAATTCGAAACTTTGGGGCGACCTGGCGGGTTCTTACTTCCTGAAGGGGTCTCACAGAAACCGTCCAAGGCTTGGGCCTTTGGGCTGGTCGTTGTGGTTCCAGTGTGCGATTGAAGGAGAATGCGATGGCCGTCCGCAACTGGTTTGGAATTTCGATGGCGGCCCTGGGCCTGTTCTGGGCCTGTTCGGTTCGCGCCGGGGAGGAACTGCCGCTCGATCGCCTGGTCGGTCAAAAAGTCGGCGACTTCACGCTCAACGACGTTACCAACGGTGAGGCGCTCAAGCTTTACGACCTGGCGAAGCGGAAGACGAAGGCCGTGGTGATTTTCTTCAGCGCGACGGCTTGCCCGAACAGCAACGGCTACTTGCCTCGCCTGATCGAGCTGGCCGAGACCTACAAAGACAAAGGCGTCGTCGTGCTGGCGATCAACTCGAACGCTTCGGAATCGGCCGTCGACGTCGCCGCGCACGCCAAGGAATTCGGCCTGACCTTTCCCGTTCTGAAGGACGTGCGCAACGTGATCGCCGACCAGTATCTGGTCGAATCAACGTGTGAAACACTCCTGATCGACCAACGCGGTCGCTTGCGATATCGAGGGGCCCTGGACGACCAGTTCGGCGTGGGCCTGCGGCGGGCCAAGGTGGGCGAGAGCTATCTGGTGGACGCCCTGGACGCGGTCCTGGACGGCAAGGAGGTTGAGACCAAGAGTAGCAAGGTGGCCGGCTGCATGATCGAACGGGCCGAGATCGCCGTGAAGACCGCCCCGCCGCGGATTCGCCCGGCCGCGCCGGAGATCGTCGAGGCCCTGAAGGAACTGGAGACGCCGGTCGAGGTCGGCCCGGTCACCTATGCCGCCGACGTCGCGCCGATCATCCAGAATCGTTGCCAGTCGTGCCATCGACCCAAGCAGACCGCACCGTTTGCCCTGATGGGTTACGACGACGCACGACGTTGGGCCGCGACGATTCAGTTGGTCGTCGAGGACCGACGGATGCCCCCCTGGCACGCCGACCCTCGTTTTGGCACCTTCGAGAACGACCGTCGCCTGACCCCTCGCGAGCGGGCCACGCTCCTGGCCTGGGTCGATCAAGGGGCCCCGTTGGGCGACCCGGCCGCCCTGCCCAAGGCCAAGGTTTGGCCCGACGAATGGGTCGTCGGCGAACCCGACGTCGTCTTGACCATGCCCGAGCCTTACACGGTCCCGGCGCAAGGGGAAGTGGCCTATCAATACTTCGTCGTGCCGACGGGGTTCACCGAGGACCGCTGGGTCCAGTCGGTCGAGGCCAAGCCCGGCGATCGTTCGGTCGTTCACCACATCATCGTCTATCTTGACGACAAACAGGGGAACAAACGTCAGCGCGGGCACCTGGGTGGATATACTCCTGGTGAGATGCCCTCAGTCTTCCCGCCAGGAGTCGCCAAGCTGGTCCCTGCTGGCTCGAACCTGGTGCTTCAGGTCCATTACACGCCGATGGGCAAGATCAAGGTCGATCAGTCTCGGGTCGGCTTCATCTTTGCCAAAACGCCTCCCACCCGGCAAGCTGTCACCGAGAGCATCCATAACCCCAGGTTTGTCATCCCTCCCCACGACGCCAACTATGAGGTTCGCGCCCGCTACACGTTCGCGGCCGACGCCAAGATGATCAGCCTCATGCCGCACATGCACTTGCGCGGCAAGGACTTCCTGTACACGGCGACTTATCCCGACGGCTCTTCGGAGATTTTGCTCTCGGTCCCCGCCTATGACTTCGCCTGGCAGAGCTATTACCGCCTGGCGGAGCCGAAGGCCATGCCCAAGGGGACCATTATTGACTGCGTCGCCCACTTCGACAACTCGGCCGACAACCCGCTCAACCCCGATCCTGAGCAAGAAGTCCGCTGGGGCGATCAGACCCGGGAAGAGATGATGCTCGGTTACATCGATATCATCTCTGACATCCCGACCGATCCCGAACCTAACGCCTCGGCCGCCGCCGTCCCTGAGGTGTCGCTCACGGACCTCTTGAACGACTTCCTGGAGCTGGGCCGCGCGGTCCAACGCCAGCGGGCCAAGGCGGCCTTGGAACCGTGATCGTCAATAATCGTTCATAGGTTGGAAGTTTGATCGAGGAGAACGCGAAGAGGAGATCGGTACATCGATTCCTCTCGCGTTTTCCGAGGTGAACGGTCTTCCAAGGCTTACTGGCGTTGCTTTCGACGCGCGCTCACCGAGGCGCTTCGGCCCCAGCGGTCGTGGACGGCGAAGTCAATCAAGCGGCGCAGGCAAGGCGCGTCAACCTCCGGACAGGGGAGGTCGGGAGCGGCTGCCAGGGTGTTGCGAGCGTCGAAGACCGGCTCGGCGCGGAGGTAATCTTCATGCGCGTCGATGTAGTCGTAGAAGAGGCGCTCGGGTTCGTTGAGGGTTTCGTCGGGTGCGCCGTCGGAGCCGGCGAACGAGACGCCGCGGAATGAGAAGTAGTCGGCCAGGGCGGCCTCGATCTGGCTGGACCGGGTCGGCACGGCCGGGGTCAGGTGGTACGTTCGCCCCTGGGCCTCGGGCGAGGTGATGAGCCGGGCCATCACGGCCGAGACCCAGTCGACCGGGACGAGGTTCTGGCATTCCTCTCCGGTCATCCGCAGGCGGATCGGCAGGATGCACCGTCCATCCGCCCCTCGCGGGGCTTGTTGCGCCAGGAGCCAGGCGAACTGGAAGAACCGATACACGCCGAGGTAGGTCGTGGTGTGGCCGGTCTCGCTGTCGCCGACGATCACCGCAGGGCGGTACACGGTCAAGGAGTCGAGCCCGCCTTGGTCTCGCAGCCAGGCCTCGGCGGTGCATTTGCACTCTTCGTAGTCGTTGCGGAAGCCCTGGCCGACGTTCAGATCCGACTCGCAGATGGTTCCGTCCCGGGTTCCGCAGACGTAGGCCGTCGAGGTATGGTGCAGCTCGCCGATCCCGACGCTTTTGCAAAGCTCGACGAGGTTGCGCGTGCCGTTGTAGCTGCTCAGCCAGGGTTCTCGGGTCCGGTCGCCGCCGTGGAACACCAGGCTGGCCGCGCTATGCACGACCCGCCCGCAGTTCGAGGCGACCCAATGTTTCGCCTCGGCAGAAAGCCCCAAGCCTGGTTGGGTGACGTCCCCCTCCAGGCAGACCGGCCTGGCCAATGGGCGTCCCAGGTTCGCCTCCCACCAGGCGGCCAGGGCCTCGACCCGGTCTTCCGCCGACTCTCGTCCCTTCGGGCGAACCAGGACCGCCAAGGGCACCCCCTGGCTGACCAGGTCGCGGTACAGGTAGCGGCCGAGCAGTCCCGTCACGCCCGTCAAGAGGGTATACCCTCGATCGTCCACAATCCGCCCCCGACTCATGATGACTTCGACCCCATACCCAGTCTTGAAACAAACGTTTAGCCCGTTTATTCGATACAAGTTCAGTGGTCTTGTCAAGAATTTTGGGTAAAATTGGCAAATCCTCTCGAACCGCGAACTCGGCGTCGTATTTTTGGAACGAAGAAGGGGTGCGGCGCGGGAAATGGCCTGCTAAGATTGATGCATGCGACGAACTCTCGATCGCGCGGAATTCCCGAACGCTAGAGGGAGAGAACGATGGCGCGAATGTTGGCATGGGCCTGTATTTTGATGTTGACGCTGGGGACGGTCGTGGTCGCCGCGCCCGCCGATGAGGTCCCGGCGCCGTTCGCCTCGTTCAATTATTTGCTCGGCGGCTGGAAAGGGTCGGGCATCCCCGAGGCCAACCGGGTCCGTGGCTGGCCAGAGAAACACAACTGGGCCTGGAAGTTCGCCAAAGGAACGCCCGTGGGCATGACCGTCGTCCTGGAAGGGGACAAGGTCTTGACCAACGGAGAACTTTCTTACGACGACGCCTCGAAAACCTATCATTTGAATGCCCAGGGGGCCGACGGCAAGCCGTTGGCGTATCAAGGGACGCTTGACTCGACAGGGAAAACATTGACCCTCGACCGCGAAGGAACTTCGGCCGAGGGGAAGGAACGGATTATCCTTCGGCCCAATAGCTCAAAGATCCGCTACACAATGGTCATCGAACGCCAACCGCCGGGTGCTCCACAGTATTCCCGGTTTATTGAGGTTGGCGTCACCAAAGAAGGCGAGGCGTTCGCCGCTGGCGGCAACACCGCCAACCTGCCCAAGTGCGTCATCACTGGCGGCTCGGCGACGATGACCGTCTCGTTCCAGGGGAAGACCTTCCCCATCTGCTGCACAGGCTGCCGCGACGAGTTCAACGACAACCCCGATAAGTACGTCCAGAAAGCCATGCTCAAGGCCAAGGCCAGCGATGGCAAGACCGCCGCCAAACCGGCCTCGTCCGGCAAGGACGACGGTGCGTTTGACGGCCTGCTGATCGGTGAGCCCAAGAAGGCCAAACCCGCCCCTCCCAAGGCCAAGACCGAGACCAAGTCCGCGCCTGCCGAGGCTGAGGCCAATGACGAGGCCGACACTCCCGAGACTCAGGCCCCCGCCAAGCCGGCCGAGGTGAGCAAGGCTGCTTCGCTCTTGACCCAAGCCTATGCGTTCGAGAGATCGCGTAAAGCCTCCGCCGCCGTCATCTACTACCGACGCATCGTCAAGGAATACCCCGACACCCCCGAGGCCAAGACCGCCGCGGAACGCATCAAGACGCTGGCTGGGAAGTAAAACCCCGGGGGCGTGGGAAAACACGCCGAACTTGCCATAAAGTCAAAACCCTTGACGGGTTTCAACGATTCGATTCACAAAAGCCCGGGTGTAGGGCGGCCGTCCCGGCCGCGTTGGATTTTGAGACTGCGGCCGGGACGACCGCCCAACACCTTGGATTTTGGACGTTGCAATCCTCCTGCTACAAGGCGTCCGTGGCTGGGGGCTCGCCA
This sequence comes from Isosphaeraceae bacterium, assembly GCA_039936275.1. Lineage (GTDB taxonomy): Bacteria > Planctomycetota > Planctomycetia > Isosphaerales > Isosphaeraceae > JBDTIR01. The sequence goes on from JBDTIR010000163.1 coordinate 6,443, forward strand.
AGGGTGGCTGCCCAGCCCGTTAGCCAGCGCAGCCAGGTGCTGTCACTGACGCCTTTGGCCTTGTTCAGCGCGTCCAAGACTCGTTCCGGTGTGAGCATGGACAAGCTCAGGCTGCGGTCGGTCTCCTGGCACGTCTCACCCTCGAGCCGCCCGAACCAGAGCGTGTTCTTTCGGACGCGAAGCTGCCAGACCTCGGGCACGCCCAGGCGGGCATAGAGTGGGAGACGGCCCCACGAGCTACCTCGGTTGTCAACCTCGATCCAGAGGTCCGGCGGCGGGTCGCCTGGCAGAATAATCCGATCCTTACCGCGAATCAAGGGCTCGTTCGCGAAGTAGAAACTCTCATCGGGCTCCTTGCCGCTGCCCTTCAAAAGTGACTGGTCCCCGAGCCGGAAGGTCGTCGATCCAGCACCACTAAAGGGAATGCCATGCGCCATCGCGACAACCGGCACCAATAAGCCGAGCTTCCACGCGCCTCGTTCATAGCGAAATTCTGGCGACTTAATCTCCACCTTCCCATCCAGATACGCCATCCGGTAGCCCGGGTTCGACCGCCTGATGCGGAGGTACATCCCGAAGGTGATCC
>JBDTIR010000164.1:0-3417 GCA_039936275.1 Isosphaeraceae bacterium
ACCCTGGCGGCCTTGAAGAACGGCCGCAGCGCCACCATTGACGGGGCTTGGGGTTCCGCCGCGCCGTTGACCGCCGCTGGGCTCGGTCTGCACGCCCCCCAGACCCTCTTGATCGTCCTGGCCCACGTTGGCGACGTGGACGACTTCGCCGGGGACGTCGCCACGTTCGCCGGGGTCAAGCCCGACGTCCTGCCCGCCTGGGACCGCCTACCTCGTGAGGCTGGGCCTGGCGACGAGGTTTTCGGCAGGCGGCTCAGGGTCGCCAGGAGGCTGGCGGGCCCCTTGCCGCCCAGGTTTGTCGTCGCCCCGCTTCAGGCTCTCTTGCAACCCTTGCCCAGGGCCGAGACCCTGGCCGGGCTCTCCCGGACCGTCAGGGTCGGCGAGGTTGTGCCGGTCGAAAACCTGGCCCGCTGGCTGGTCGAGCGCGGGTCAAGCCGGGTCGAGGTCGTCGAGGTCCCCGGGGAGTTCAGCCTCCGTGGCGGTATCCTTGACGTCTTCCCGCCCGACGCCTCTGAGCCCGTTCGCATCGAGTTCTTCGGCGACGAGGTTGAATCCGTCCGCCCCTTCGACCCTGAAACCCAGCGCTCCCTGGACCGTTGGGACTCGGTCAACCTGACCTCCCTGCCCACCCTCGACGGCGCTCCTTTGGCGGACCTTGGCCACGTCGCCGACTACCTCCCGGAAGGAACCTGGGTCGCTTTGGTCGAGCCGAATGACCTCAAGGAAGAGGGGACGAACTACCTCGGCCGTTGCGACGACCGCCGCTCCTTGTTCTCGGTTGAGGCGACGTTTGCCCGCCTGACCAGGCTTCCCTCAATCACCCTGTCAACTCTGGCCGCCAGCTCGTTGGAGACGACCTGTCATCTCAGGGTCGAGAGCGTCGAGCGGTTCTCCGGCGAACTGACCAAGGTCAAGGCTGAGCTGGATAGCGCCGCGGGGCTCGACCGGGTCTTGATCGCTTGCCACAATGCCGGTGAGGTTGATCGGCTGCGCGAGGTCTTCGGCGACACGAGCATGGCGGAGTCGAACCGCCTGGTCTTGACCGTCGGCAGGGTCCGCGCCGGGTTCCGGATGATCGACGCCCAGACTCTGGTGATTGGCGACAATGAACTCTTCGCCCGCCCTGACGTCCGCCGGACCACCCCTCGACGTCGGTATGAGAGCCGGGCGATCGACAGCTTTCTTGACCTCAACGAGGGGGACCTGGTTGTCCACGTCAACCACGGGATCGCCCGATACCTCGGCCTCCAACTGGTAGACAAGGCGGCCGAGCACGCCGAGGAGCAGCTCGTTCTTGAGTTCGCCGAGGGGACCCGGCTGTACGTGCCGATCGCCAAGGTGGACCTGGTCCAGAAGTACATCGGCGGCGGCAAGGCGACCCCGCCGTTGTCGAAGATCGGCACCTCGTCATGGGAGAAGAAGAAGAAGCGGGTGGCCGAGGCCGTGGTCGATCTGGCTGCCGAGCTGATCGACATCCAGGCCCAGCGCGCCAGTCAAGGAGGGTTCGCCTATCCCGCCGAGAACTCACATTATATGACCGAGTTCGAGGCGTCGTTCCCTTATCAGGAGACGCCCGATCAAGCCTTGGCGATTGAAGCGATCAAGGGGGACATGGCCCAAGCCAGGCCGATGGACCGCTTGCTCTGCGGCGACGTCGGTTACGGCAAGACCGAGGTCGCCATGCGCGCGGCCTTCAAGGCCATCGACGCCGGTAAGCAGGTCGCCGTGCTCGTGCCGACGACCGTCCTGGCCGAGCAGCACCACCGAACCTTCAACAGCAGGATGGCCGAGTTCCCGTTCACCATTGAGGTTGTCAACCGCTTCCGGCCCAAGAAGGAGATCAAGGACACCCTCAAGCGCGCCGCCCTGGGGGCGGTTGACGTCTTGATCGGCACGCACCGGATCGTTCAGAAAGACGTCTCCTTCAAGGACCTGGGGCTGGTCATCATTGACGAGGAGCAGCGGTTCGGCGTTGAGGACAAGGAGTGGCTCAAGTCATTGCGGGCCACGGTGGACGTCTTGACCCTCTCAGCCACGCCGATCCCGAGGACCCTGCACCTGAGCCTTCTGGGCATCCGCGACATCGCCAACCTGGAGACCCCGCCCCCAGACCGCAAGGCGATCGAGACCCGGATCGGCCGCTGGGACGATGAGACGATCCGACGCGCCATTCACCGGGAGCTGAACCGCGACGGCCAGGTCTACTTTGTCCATAACCGGGTCCACGACATTCAGAACATCGTCAACCGGGTGCAAACGCTCGTCCCGGCTGCCCGCATCCTGGTCGCCCACGGTCAGATGCCCGGCGAGGCTCTCGAACGCGCGATGCTGGGCTTCGTTCAGCATGAGGCCGATATCCTGGTCGCCACCACGATCATCGAGAGCGGACTGGACATCCCCAACGTCAACACCATCTTCATCAATGAGGCCGACAAGTACGGCCTGGCCGACCTGCACCAGCTTCGAGGCCGGGTCGGCCGGTACAAGCACCGGGCTTATGCGTACTTGATGCTCGAATCAGACAAGCCGGTCACGCCCAACGCCGTCCGCAGGCTCAAGGCCATTGAGGAGTTCACCGAGCTAGGGGCCGGGTTCAAGATCGCCCTCCGCGACCTGGAGATCCGGGGGGCGGGCAACATCCTGGGGGCGGAACAATCCGGACATATCGAGTCCGTCGGCTATGAGCTTTACTGCTCCTTGCTCGAATCGGCCGTGCGGTCGTTGACCAACCGCCCGGATCGCCCTGCGTTTGACTGCTCGATCGAACTGAGCTGGCGGGCCTATTTGCCCAAAGACTACGTCCCGGGCAACCGGGTCAAGGTCGAGCTTTACCGACGCCTGGCCAGGGTGCGCAGCATGGAGCGCCTGGCCGACTTCCGCCAGGAGCTGACCGACCGCTTCGGCCCCTTGCCCAAGCCGGCGGAGAACCTGCTGAATGAGGCCGAACTGCGCGTTCTGGCGGAAAAATGGCAATTGAGCCGCATCCACGTCGAAGATGAGTATGCGGTGTTGACCTACCGGAGCGCCCGGCGGATCGAGGCTCTGGCCAAAAACGCCGGGCCAGGCCGGGTACGGGTGGCTGACGATCGCACGGCCTACGTCCCCCTGGACGAGAAGCGTCCGCCAGGGTCGGTGGTCGCGGCGGTGGTCAAGGCGCTCTTGCAGGTTTCGTGATCGGTGGGTACAAGATCGCGGCCCATCGCCTATTCCCAACATGTTCCGCACAACATCTTGGAGCCTTCTTCCCGGGATTGGAACCAAAGTCCATCGGGGCGTTGACGATTGATTTGATCCGTCGCTCCGTCCGCCTCCGTTCCTTTTGAGACCAGGTCAAGAAGGGTGCCGATGAACCGCCGACTACTCGCCGTCCTGCTCGGCCTGACCCTGCTCACGGGTTGCGAATCGCTGAGCGGGATG
>JBDTIR010000165.1:0-5683 GCA_039936275.1 Isosphaeraceae bacterium
CACCGAATGGGCCTCTTCGCCGACGCAACGAAGCAGGCGGCGCTTGACTCGAAATGTGCGTATGTAGACGTCTATAACACCTGGAAAATGGTCCTGAACCGCAAGGACCAGCCGTCCTTGCTCGGAAATAACATCAATCACCCGAATGACTTTGGTCACTGGTTGTATGAGCAAGCATTTGAGGCGATGACCTTCTAAGCGACCTTATCCCAATTTCCTGGCGGATTCGCCCGTTGTGGGCGAGAGGACCACGCGGAGCGGGTCGCGAAGGAGTTCGGCGGCGAGGTCGAAGCGGTTGACCGCGGCGGCGTCGCTGATATCACCGGAGAGCCCGAGCCCTCGAAGGCGACGGCCGCCGCGACCTCGGGTCAGGTAATTGAGCAAGACGTCCTCCCCCCCATGATCGTCGTCGTCGTGCGAATCGATATCGCACCAGGAGGTCAAGGTCAGCATGGCCGCGTCGTTGCCACCGAGGTCGAACTTGTTCCAGAGTTCCTCGGCGAGCGCGCCGGCCAGCAGGGAATCTTCAAAGCTGATGAAACCGTCGGTCCCCGAGCAGACGATATGGACCGGGCGGCCGTCCTCGCGCAGCAACCTGGCGGTGGCCGAAAGATTGACGAACGAGGCCACGACCACGCGCTCGGCCTCCTGGCAGGCCAGCAGGGCGCGGGTGCCGTTGGTGGTGGTGAAGACCAGGGTCTTGCCCGCGCAAGCCTCAGCGGTGAAGTCGGCCGGGGAGTTGCTCAGGTCGAACCCCTCGATCGGCAAGCCTTGGCGCTCACCGGCCAGCAGAGTTGAACCTGGCGGCTGGCTGGCGGCGATCCGGCGGGCGTCTTCAATTTCGAGGCAGGGGATCACCGCGAGGCAACCTGCCGCCAGGGCGTGAACCATTGTGGTGGTGGCGCGGAGCACGTCCACAACGACCGCGACCCCCCCTTGTAAGGCCCCTGGCGGAATCTGGCTCGGCAGCAAATGTACGGAGACGGTGGGTCGGTTCGTCATCGCTTCTTCATCTCGTGAGAGATTTCGGGGTTTGGCGCTATTATGGCATGGTGGAGAGGGCGGAGATACCCCTTTGCTCCGCTAAAGTGAACAAACACGGTAAATTTCAGAACGTGCTCCGACCCCCGGCGGACGATCTTGGTTCTCGTCCCAGCTTCCCGAGTCAGGCGGTTTGGGGTATGGTGCGGGCCCGCACCTTTTGGGAGGGGTTGAGATGGAACGATCGTTTAAACGAGGCGCCGCACGATGAGTGAGCCGAAAGGGCGGAACCTGCCCTTGAGCGGGCCGAGGCGGTTCATCAATGATCTGGTCCACTTCGCCGGCAAGGTGCCGTCGGTGCCGGTCAGTCGGATGATCGACGTCAGCCCATTGATGCACGCAAGGGCCAAGCACCCGGCGCGGCCGTCGTGGTCGGTCTTGTTCATGAAGGCCAACGCCCTGGTGGGAGCGGCCCATCCTCCCTTGCGGCGGTCCCTGGTGTCGTTCCCCTGGCTTCGACTCTACGAGCATCCCCAGACCGTCTGCGCCATGGCCCTGGAGCGTCGGTTCGAGGACGAAGAAGGCATCTTCGTCGGTCTCTTCCGCGCCCCTGAGGCGCAGACGCTCGCCCAGCTTCAGGAATGGCTGATCTTCTACAAGACGCAGCCTCTTGAGCAAGTCGGCTTCTTCCGCCAGGCCCTCCGGATCAGCCGGGTGCCGGCGCCGATCCGCAGGCTTTTGTGGTGGAGCACCCTGGAAATCTCTGGCTGGACGCGGGCCAAGCGGTTCGGCACCTTCGGCCTGTCCAGTTACGGAGCGCTCGGGGCCGAGTCGCTGCACCCGATCTCACCGTTGACGACCACCCTGACCTACGGCCCGATCGACCCGACCGGCCGCGTCTGCGTCAAACTGATCTACGATCACCGCGTGCTCGACGGCGCCTTCATCGCGCGCCGACTCCAGGACATCGAGCAGACCCTCCACGGGGCGATCCTGGACGAACTGTCCAATCCGGACGGCGAATCAACCATCACGCTTCAACCCGTGAATACACAAGAGTTCAACCACCAAGAATCCAGGTCGGCCTGAATGACTCATGGTTCAAGCCATGACAAACTGCATTCGTTGGTGGTGAACCCCTCGTTACATCACTCATTTTTCAGCGTTCAAAGGCCGCGATCCGCGATCAGAGCGTCGGTTCGGCGGTTTCCTGATCGGTCGTGACGCGGACTTCCATCCGGCTCATGATTCGCTTGAGTTCTTCTTCCTTGGAATCGATCCAGAGGACGTTGTCCAGGACGATCGCCTTGCGCTCGTTGGTCACATGCAGGACGAGCCTGCCGGAGCGGAGCAAGATGTACTCGAGAATGTCGGGGATCTCTTTGTCGAACTTCAGGTTGAAGGTCGGGTAGCGCTCCAGGTCGCTGAACGGGCCGTGATTGTGGAGCAGCTCGTTGGGCAAGATCTCCCAGTAATCGAGGTAGCGAGTCGCGTAGATGATCGCGAAGTTGAACAGGATGACCGTCGCCATGAGCAGGTAGAAACCGGCGTTGGCGACCGCGAAAATGCCCTCGAGGAATTTGACCAGGGGTGGTAGCAAGTTAAAGTAGACGTTGAGCCAGAGGATGAAAAATCCGGACGCCGCGAATAGCAAAATCAAGGCAATGATGGTGAATCGAGGAAAGTCGATCGACATGACGAGCAGGTTCAAGCAGAGGACGATCATGAAGATCATCCCCATGACGTTCTGAGGGCTGGAGAACCGCTTCGGCGACACCGCGCTCTTGTCAGCGGAGGAGCCTGCCGCGTCCACCTTGCCGGTTTTCGCGACGGTTGTGGTTTTCGCGACGGTTGTGGACTTCGCGTCGGTCTTGACCGTCCTCGCGACGATCCTTGGCGGCTGCCCCCTGGTCGGGTCGACCGTGTTGTCTTGAATCACCATCATGCCGATGCCGCAGAGGAACGCCGTCACCATCGTGGGCCAGATGAAGATGATCTTGGGATAGGTGAAGATCTTGACGCCGTGGTGGGAGGCGGAGGCGGCACTAGTGGGGGGAGGCGTGACGCTCTTGGAATCGGTGGACATTTGAGGTGGATCTCCAGGATCGTGTACGGTCGCCACTCTCAAAGAGCGGGCGCATCGGCAACCCGAACCGGCGGCGGAACAGGGGCCATCCTACCGTTGGCGGGCCTGACGGTAAAGCGTCCAAAGGCGTGTGCCGGAGGATTCTTCGGTTCGACCCCCACAAATATTTCCCCACGTTCCGGAAATCTTCTCTCGTTCAGGGACGACCAATGGGGTCCTCTCTCACGTCAGCAAACCAAGAGGCCGGACGACCCAAACATGGCGGCTGGATCAAGGCCGCAGACCAGCCTCGCGCATCAAGCGGGCGGTTGATTCATAGGCCTCGCGCACCCAGTCGACGATCAAGTCAGGCTCTGGCGAATATTCGAGCTCAATCGAGATCGTCCGATCGCCCAGGTCGAGGTCCTTGATCGCCGCCAGGTAGGGCGCGAAGTCAATCACCCCGCGCCCGGGCGGCAAGTCGCCGTGGACCTGGCCGTCGCAATCAGAAATATGCACATGGGCGACACGTCCCTTCAAGGCCGCCAAGGTCGCTGGCTCTTGCCTGGCCAGAACGAGATGCGAGATATCGACGTTCGCCTTGACCGCCGGTTGATCAACCTCGTCCAGGAACCTGGCCATTTGGGGCACGTCGTTCAGGAGCGACAGGTGGAACGGTTCCAGCTCAAGCGCGATTTCCAGGCCCAACTCGGCTGCGTACGCCCCCAAGTCGCGCACATGCATGACCCCGGTCGCCCACTGCTCCTCGGGCGGAATCACCTCGCGCTGCCAGACATATTCGCCGAGCACGAGCAAGACGTTGCGGGCATGAAACGCGCAGGCCATGTCCAGGTACGCCTTGACCCGCTCAACATGAAACCGCTGGACGCTCGGGTTGAAGTCAACCAGGCCCAGGGCGACGCAGGCCACGCTCACAATGGGCAAGTCGGCGCGGTCGCATTCGTTCTTGATCAGTCTTTGCTCCATGTCGCTGACATCGAGCGGGTCGGCGAAGACGTCGATCACGTCGAAGCCAATCTCTCGGGTCATCCAGATTCCGAAGGCGGTCTCCTTACCCGCCTGCGCCCACGCGGAGTTGATCAAGCCGAGTTTCATGATAGTTCGCTCAAGGATGAGGGATACGGCTTGCCCTGGAAGCTGGCCTCAAGGTCGCGGACCAACTGCTGAACTTCCCGGGTTTGCTCACCGCACACGAGCGTTACTTCCCGCAAGCCTTCTTCAATCTGCGATGCGTCACCAATAATGAAGTAAAGCATTGTATTGAGGTTGGCGAGGGTCGCCCCGTCCCGGTCCCAGGCATCGACCGCGTCTTGATCTCGATAAATCAAGAATTCCTTGCTCAAACCCCCACGAATGACGACCCTTGGATCGCGGATCGATCGGCGAGCGTCCTCATTGACGTCCTGAACCTGAGAATCCGGCCAGAGGCGACGAATTCGCCCCAAGATCAGGTCCGCTACGGGCGCATTGGATGGTGCGAAAAGAACAAGGTCGCTCCCACCGACGATCATCAATCTTCCTCCCCCGCAACGAGTTGTGCGACTTCACCCGTGCTTGACTGGATCTGTCTGGCCCTCTCGACCACGTAATCCGTCGTTGAGTAGAAAATCCGTTCTCTTCGGCCCCCGCGTATCGGCGTCAGGTCGCCGATATCAATGAACGCGAAGACATAAAGGAGCTTCCTGGTCGGGATCGAAATCAGCGTGGACAGAAGTCTCGTACCTGGTCCCAGGCTCGTGAAATAGGCCCCGAAAGGGTGATCGGAGTCGCGCGGTGGTGGTTGGTGGGCCTTGAAGGACCAATCTACTCCCGACCGGATGCTATTGTAACCGGCTTTATCGGTATAGTGATACATCCATCTCGGCGTCTCGGGTTGAGGCCCGGGAGTGCCGGGACTCACGAGTCGGGCTCGCTCACGCTACCGAGCCTGGGAATCGTCACCCTGTGCTCATGAGCGCCTCGGAGGACCGCCTCGCAGAGGGCGATTGTCTTGAGGTTGTCTCGACCGGAAATATCGGGCTCCGCGCCGGTCTCAAGGGCGATCAAGAGGCCGGCCATCGGGCCGGAGAAGGCGTCGGGGAACCAGGCTTCGGGCCATCGGGGGCGTTGCCAGACCCCCGGGTCGCTGATCGTGGCGAAGTCGATCGTGCTGGGCACGCGCTCCGGCCACCCTGGCCAGCCGATCGTGCCGAGGGCCAGGCCTTTCGTCCCCTCGACCCGCCAGCGGATGCCAATATCAGACGCGGCCCCTTCGCGAGCCGGCCCTGCCCAGACGTCGTCCCACGATGCAGCACGCGCACCGTTCGCATATTCCAGGATGTACAGGTTGATTCCATCAGTATGTCGAAACGTCGTCCGGGGATCAGGCCGGGTGCTGGCGAGGACGCGGGCGGGGTCGCCGAGCCAGTAGCGGAAGGTGTCGAGGTGATGGATGCTCATGATGAAGGTCGAGAGCGACCGCCCCCCCTCGGCCCAGGGCATCCAGTGGGGAATGGCGCGCATCTCGATCGTCGCCAGGACCGGTTCGCCCAGCAACCCGCGATCGAGCAAGGTCTTGAGCGCGCGCACCGAGTGGTCGTACCGCATGTTCTGGTTGACCTGGAGCACGACGCCGGC
>JBDTIR010000166.1:0-13754 GCA_039936275.1 Isosphaeraceae bacterium
GCAGCGGGCGACCTTGATGAACCCACCTGCCCAGACCGCCCCGGCCCAACCGTGAGCGTCCTTGGGGATCGGCCCCAAACCGCAACGCGGCTCCAGACCTTGGCGAAATCCAAGAGGGTTCGCGGCCTGGCGGCAATCCTGGTCTCGGGAACTTTAGCCGCCGTCGTCGCTGTGCTCTACCGGTTCGATCCGGCCCGGGTTTCGTTCTATCCGGCGTGCGCGTTTCATCTTCTGACCGGGCTGCATTGTCCTGGCTGTGGAGCGACGCGAGCCTTGCATCAACTTCTTCACGGCCACCTTGGCGAGGCATTTCGCTATAACCCGTTGCTCATAATCGCCTTGCCCTATCTAGGCTATACCGCTCTCTCCGAAAGCCGCAGGGTGGTTGGCCGACGCCCCTGGCCGCAACCCTTCCGATCGAGTCGGTCGGTCTGGGCGATCTTCGCCCTGGTCATGATCTTCTGGTTCCTACGCAACCTGCCGATGGCACCGTTCTCCTGGCTGGCCCCGTGAGGGGAGGGCGTGCAAAGCCACGCCCTCCCCATCTGTTTGGTCAACTTGCGACAGCGGGCTCGCCTTCGAGGACCACCGGTTCGATTTTCTTGGGCGGGTGGAAGAAGAGGATCAGGATCAGCGAGCCGAGGATGGCGATCCCCATCGGGACAAGGAAGAGCCGGTGGAACTGGATGGTTGTGACCACCTTGCCGTTGACCATTTGGCTGGTCGCGAAGGCGTTGCCCAGCCAGCCCCAAAGGAAGTTGCCCAGGAATGGGCCGACGCCCAGGATCAAGAGGTTGAACAGCCCTTGAGCACTGGCGCGGGCGTCCTTAGGGAAAGTCTCGTCAACGAAGATATAGACCGTGGCGAAGAAGCAGGCGTACGCAAAACCGTGGAAAACGTTGCTGGCGATCACCAGCCAGAGCAGTTCAGGCGTGCCCATCGAATAGATGGCGAACCGCAGACCTTGCCCGAGGACGCCGATCACCATCGTCATCCGCCAGCCAAGGCGCTTGAGGAACAGGCCGAGCGTGGCCATCGCCAGGATCTCCGCGATCTGGCCAATACTCATCGCCGGCGCGATCCAGTTTTGCGGCAGGCCAATTTCCGTGAAGAAGGGGCCGGTCCAGAAGAAGTAGCAAGAATGCACCAGCGAATCGAGCAAGGTTACGATGAACAGAATCAGAATGCTGGGCACGGCCAGGAGCTTCATGGCCTCAAACGGCGCGAACTTCGCCTCGGCGTTGACCGCCGGAGGCGTGCGCGGCAGGAACAATGAGAAGGCCGCGAGCACCAGGGCCGTAACCCCCGAGACGATGAACGTGCTCGTCAGGGCCGCTTCCATCGCCGAGCCGGTCTTCAAGTTGGAAGAGGAAAGCGCCTCGCCCATCCAGGCGACGAATCCGCCGGCCTTGGCCATAGGCGGGATCAAGGTCCAGTTAATCGGGATGAAGATGAACGGCCAACTCGCCGCGATCCAGCCGATCGTGCCCCAGAGCCTGATAAAGCCGAAGTCCTTCTGTGCGTCCTTGAGGTTGGCGAACGCGATCGCGTTGGTGATCGACAAGGTCGGCACAAAGAAGAAACAGTGCAGCAGCATCAAACCGAGAAAGGGCCAAAATGTCTTCACGTAGGCCAAGCCTAACATGGACAGCCCGCCGACGAGATGGCTGAAGGCCAGGAACTTCTCCTGAGAGAAGTAGCGGTCGGCAAGCTGGCCTCCAAAAAAGATCCCGGTAAGCGAGGCGATGGCGAATGCGTTGAGAATCCAGGCCATCTGGATGCCGTCGAACTTCAAATACTCTTTCATGTACAGACTCAGGAGCGGCAACCAGGCCCCCCAGACGACGTACTCCAGAAAAAACATAATGGAGAGTTTAGTACGGATCGCGGAGTTCATGGCCTTCGGGTCTCTCGGAGTCGTTTTGGGGTGTGTGGGACCGCCGGCCGCAGACGTGGTCGCCGACTCGATCGCCAAAACCAGCCGATCATCTGCGTCGGCAATGAGTTTACAACCCGGAAGGTCGCAAGGCGATGGGGCCGGCGGCGGAATTCAAAGGCGGGAGCCAGTCAAGGAAGGTCTCGATCACGCGCTGACAGGAATGATCGCGGGCCCAAGCGTGTCGATCGGCCGTGCGGCCGTCGTCGGACCCTGCGTCGAGAATCCGCCTGACGGCTCCGAGGAAGGCGTCGGAGTCGGCCGCCACGTCAAAGAGGTGATCGTAGAGCCGACATTCCGGAAGGTCGGTCGAGACGATCGGTCGGCCGCTGCCCATGTAGTCCATGATCTTGGTCGGGCAGCAGACGACGTTGAACGGATGATCCGCGCGATAAGGAATCAGGCAGGCGTCAAAGGATCGGATCATTGGACCCAGCCGCTCTTGCGGACACCAGCCAAGCAAGTGAACATTCTTCCTCGCCCGACACCGCAGGTAGTCTGCGTACCAAGGCCCCGCGCGTGATCCGGCGACCTTGCCGATCAAAACGATCGAGGCGTGAGGCAAGGCGTCGGCCAGCTTGGTCAAGAGCGGCCAATCGACCAGGTCTTCCAGCGAGCCGACATAGCCAAGCAATGGACCCGGCAAGGCGGCAAGTTCCAGCGGCGGCGGGGAGGGGCGATCCCCGGGTGCCTGGGCCAGAGCGAACCTTGGCGTACCGTGCGGCAGGTGGCGGACCCGATCGGCCGCCTCGGGCACCGCCGCGCGCAATTGCTCGGCCCGCAGCCTGGAGACGCAGACCGTCAAGGCCGACTCCCGCACCGCCTGCCGCTCCAGGGCGTTGACCCGATCGGCGCATCGAGGCCAATATTGCGAGTAGTCGTCCACGTTGAAGTAGACGAGCACCTCGGGCCTGACCAGATCGCGCAAAGAGAGATAATGCGGGTAGGTCATCACCAGGGCCAGACGTCCGTCAGGCGCATGGCGACGGTGCCAGTCGGTGATCGTCCGACCGATCGGACGCATCCCCCAGTGGGGGAACTGCTTCATCCAGCCGGTCGGTAAGACCAGATCGCGACGCCAACGCCCCGGCCCCGCTTGCGTCAAGGGCCTCCCCCACGACCAAAGGGGCAATCCGTTCCGCCAGGCGTTGTAATAGTCGGCGCAGGTTAAGAGCAAGGTGGCGACGTCGGGGCGATCAACCTCGCCAAAGAGGTTCGCGGTGGTATACCAGTTCGCGTCGGCGACCGCCAGGGCCAGGCGAGCCTGAACCGCCGACGGCCCCGGGTTGCGTCGCGAGGTGGTGGTGGCCATCAACGGTCCCCTTTTGCGCCCGGGTGGCGGTCCCGATCGGTCTTGAACCCCCCCGGGTCCCCGCCGTCAACCCGTCGAGCCCAGGCCCCGAACAAGTCCACCCCCGTCCATTGGTACCGTTGGCCCAAGCTTAAGGCAACGCTTCGGATCTTGTCAACGCCAGCCCGTAGGACGGACAGGCCCGCTTCATTCGCGCCAATCAGGTCCGTTTGCTCCAGGCGGAAGGCTACCAGGGTATTGACGGACGGATGTGCTCCGCCTACGCCTCCCAAGTCCCGCAGTGTATCGGCGGGCTGGGCACTCCCATCCCGTCAGACCGAAAAGGGCGTGATCCAGAGTAAGACAGGTACGCACCGGGCGACCAGCCTCAATTGCGTGGTCCCCACAATCGAAAAATTCCATTTTATTGGAATTTTTTTTCAGCATGCGAGGATCACATGATCTCAGGATGAAGTGTCCGAACTGACAGAGTCCTTCGGGGTTTACGTCATCACGCCTGGTATGTCGTGGTTTCAACGGGGAGTCGGAAAAGTCAACACAATCGGAATATTTTGCCCATGTTTCCAGAATTGAGGTTGGCGCTTGTGGTTAAGCTCCCTACAATCGCCCCGACCCGGTGGTACCGCCCAGTCAGACATGGCTGGAACTGGTGTCGCGGGATGATAACGACAACGGGATGGACCGGATCAAAAATGCTGGCGGCGAAGTCGCTCGCCGGCCTTGTGAAACCTAATTCCCCCCTTCCGGGGCGAACCTCGGGGAACGAACCTTCGAGGCGCTCGTTGCGGCGTGTTGCCGCGATCAACGATGATTTCACACCTTGAACCAAGGGATTCTCGATGCTTCATTTGACCATGCTGGTCGCGATGGCCGCGACCACGCAGTACGGCTATTACCCCGCGCAGACCTGCGCCGGCGGTAACTGTGGCACCGCGTATGCTCAGCCCTACGCTTACCAGCAGCCTGCCTATGCCCAGCAGGCCCCACGGCAGCAAGCGTACCAGTACGCCTCCTACTACTACGCGCCCCGGGCGAACGCCGCCGCTCAGCCGGCTGCCAACACCCAACCCTCGACACCGCCGGCCCAGGCCCAGGCCCAGTATCAGCCACAGCCGCAGTATCAGGCCCAGCCCGCTTATTACCCGCAGCCGGCCTACTCGGCAGGTTCGTACTGCGTGGGCAGTACCTGAGGCGGTCGTTAAGCCTGTCCGCCGTGTGCGGATTAAAACGGGTTTAGATTGAAGTTTGAACCATGGAACACGAGCGTCCGTAAAGCCGATCCCTCCATCCACGAGCGAGCCCCCCGGACGGCCTTGGGCCTCTGGGGGGCTCGTTTGATTTCCGGTGGACGTCTTCAATTCAATTCAATTCAATTCAATTCAAGGGACGATCACGGCGAAGGCGGTCATCCTGGCGGGCGGCTCGTCCTTGAGGTCGGTCGCGATTTCCAGGATGGCGTGGTATGGGCCAGTTTTGGCCGGGGCCTTGAGCGTCACCTTCAAGCGGTGCATGGCCTGGGTTGTCTCAGGAACTGGCGCCGAGAGATCGCCCGACCTGGCCTTGACCTCCGTCACCTTGAACGGCTTCGTCGAGCGGACCAGGATGTCCTTGGTCACGACCGAACCGGCCTTGATCGGGCCGAGGTTGAGGATCGACGGGAAGATGGTCACACCGGCCTGAATATTGGCCGCGACCGAGACCGGGATGCTCGGGCTGCTCGGATCGTTGGTCAACAGGGTGACCTCGTCCTTGAAGAACCCGGCGGGCGCCGTCGGCTTGAGCGTGACGGTGATCTGATACTGCGCCGTCCCTTCGCTTCTGGCCAAGGCTTTACCCTGGGCCTTCACATGGTCGCTGATGGTATGGATCTGGGTGACGTCCCAGTTCGGTTGACCGCCGGCATAGGTCAGGTTCAGGACCAGGCTTTGCGTGCCGCCCCTGGCGACCGAACCGAAATCGGCCGCGCCGGGATTGAGCGTGACGTCGCCGCGGATGAAGCAAGAGAAGTTCAGGTCCAGCTCGCGAAACTCGGGCCGATCAAGGACCAGGGTCAGCCCCGACGGCTTGAAGCCGACAAACTTGGTCGTGTCGAGCGTGGCCTCAATAACCGTTTGCGCCCCTGGCGGGATGTCGTGGGCACCGATTTTTACGTCGGTGCAGCCGCACTTGGTGCGAGAGTCGGCGATGTGGATGTCGTAATTGGTGGTGTTGACCAGCCGGAACGTGTGGGTCAGTTTCGACCCTCGGGCCACGGTGCCGAAATCGAAGGATTTCTCCGGTAGGATCGAATCAAACCAGGCTTGTGCCGAGGCCTGTCGAGGACTGGTCACGGCCAAGACAGCCAGGAGAAGCAGCATGCGACGCATCGGGAGTGATCCCCATATTGGAATGAGAAGGGACGTCAAGGACGCCGCTTCCAACTCGGCGAAGGTGTTTGACCACACGGCCTCGCAAGCTCGGGGCCCGGTTCGGTCCTGCGCCCAATGACCCGCGCGGGCCTTGGCCCGGTTGGGTTCATTCCTTAAGATATCACATAGCCGCCAGGATGGGGCAGTCGTGTTCCGTTCACCTGGAGGGAATCCAGGCGAGTTAAGTCCTGACTAAATCTCGATTTGGCGACAATCCCGTGACAATCGGCACAAGATTCGCTAAATCGGGTCCAGTCGCGCGGTTGGGCATTTTCGTTCATTCCAGACTCGTCATGATCTTTGATTCGAGCCATCCGCGCGGTGCTGGTTATGCCTTGACGGTCGTGTTATCATCAAAGTGATTCGTTTCTCGGGCGTCGCGACCGGATTCTTGATCCGATGGATGAGCCTCAAGCGACCGGCTTGGGAGACGACTCGGCAATGATCCGGCACCGCCAATCTTCCCGGAACCTCTTTCCATGCTTAAGCCGAGGGTTCAGGTCTGCGACGAGAACGGCGTTCTCGTGGCCGAGTTCTGGGATTGCTTGCGTCTCGACCCCGCCCCGGTCCAGGAACTCCGTGCCTTATATGAATCGCACCTCCGCCAAGGGGGTAAGCCCGACCTGGTCGTGGACCTCAACGGCGTCACCTTCGCCGGCTCGGCCGCTCTGGGAGGGTTCCTGGGCATCCTGAAATCGGCCAGGGCCCAAGCAGGGCGGTTGATCTTCTGTGAGGTGGACTTGACGGTTCTCGAAGTCTTCCGGGTCAGTAAGATTGAACCCCTGTTCCAGTTTGTCGCCGACCGCCCCGCCGCCCTGACCCTGGCGCACTCCGAGACGGCCGAGAGTCATCCTCTGAACTCCACCCCTCCCGCCGAACTGACCCCCAGGGGTGGCTCGCCGCTCAAGGGACGTCGGCGGAAAACCTGACCGGCCCCCTAAAAAAAGGAATGCCCGCGCGATGCCCGCTCTCCCTAGAATCCGCGTGCAGGACGTCGAGGGCGTCCCGTCGATCCGATTCCTCGATCGACGTCTCTTTGACGATTCGATCGTGCGCGAAGCCGCCGACCAACTCTTCGCCGCCTTGCCAACCGGTCGGCCGATCACCCTGATCCTCGACTTCACCGGCGTCGATCAGATCTCAAGCGCCATGCTGGGCAAGCTGATCTTGCTCCAGCGTCGGGTGGATACCTCGAAAGGCCAGCTCCGGCTTTGCGAGCTAAGTACCACGATCCAGACCGTGCTGCGCACGACGAACCTCGACCGCCTCTTCGCCGTGGACCGCGACCGGCGCACCGCTCGCGAGTCATTCGGGCCGGGGACCCCGCCATGAGTGCCCTGCGGTTTGTCTGCCTCGGCACCGGCGACGCTTTTTCGGCGCGCTGGTATTCGTCGTCCCTGGCGATCGAGGCCGACGGCGCCTGGCTCCTGTTTGACTGCCCCCACCCGATCCGCAAGATTCTCCGCGAGGCTGGCGAATCGGCTGGGGTCCCGCTTGATATCGACCGCTTCGCCGCCGTCGCCCTGTCTCACCTCCACGCCGACCACGCTTCCGGCCTGGAGGGTTGGGCCTTCTACTCCAGGTTCCTCCTGAACCGCCGGGCCGTCGTGTTGACCCATCCTGAGGTCGCCGAGGCGCTCTGGGGCCATCTTTCCGCGTCGATGGGTTCGATCCTGTCCGGGCCTGGCGGCCAGCGCATCGCATGTGAACGGGATGATTATTTCGACATCCACCTATTAGACGAAACCGCCCCGGTTTCCTTCGGCCCGTTCTCGATCGAGTGCCGACGCACGCTCCACCACATCCCGACTTTCGCCATGCGCATCCACGCCGCCGGCCGTTGCCTGGCCTTGAGCGCCGATACTTCGTTCGATCCCGGCCTGATTGACTGGCTGTCCTCCGCCGACCTGATCGTTCACGAGACCAACGTCGGAATCCACACCCCCTATGAGCATCTCGCCGCCTTGCCCGCCGACCTTCGCCAGAAGATGCGGCTGACGCATTACCCAGACGACTTCGACACGTCTGGAAGCGTGATCGAACCCCTGGAACAAGGGCGGTTGTACACGGTCTGAGGTTTCATCGGTCCTCCGTTTCGCGTGACTCATCGCGCAATCACAACCTTCACTTCAATGGATCTTTCGATCCAGGGCGTCGCCGTGTGGACAATCCCGGCGTCTGTCTGTCGAGACGCCGGGCGCGTCGGATGTCGGCGTTGAGGCGGTCGATTGCATCTTATCGATCAATTCGGGACGTGAGGAAATTCCGTCATGAGGCGAATTCAACGTGGCGGGCGATTGGTCGGGAGCCTCCTGGCGGGAGTCGCGGCGGTGGGGATCGTGGGTTCGATCGCCCTGGCGGAGGACCCGGCTCGGCCTGGGGCGCGTGATCTCGGCATCGAGCCTGGCGTCTTTCCGCCCGGTCCTTTGAACGCGATCACCGATGTCGAGGGCGTCAAGGTCGGTCATGCGACTCTCCATGAGGGGGCGAACATCCGCACCGGGGTGACGGCGATCCTCCCTCACGGCGGCAACCTGTTTCAAGACAAGGTGGCGGGGGCCGTCTTTGTCGGCAATGCCTTCGGCAAGCTCGCCGGTTCCACCCAGGTGGATGAGCTGGGGACCATCGAGACCCCCATCATCCTCACGAACACGCTGTCCGTCGGCGCCGCGGTGGACGCGGTCGTCGCGCACACGCTCAAGGTCAAGGGGAATGAGCGCGTGCTTTCAGTCAACGCCCTGGTGGGCGAGACCAACGATGGGGGTCTCAATGACATTCGTGGCCAGCACGTCCGTCGCGAGCACGTCTGGGCGGCCATCGACCAGGCCAAAGGCGGACCGGTCGCCGAAGGGTGCGTCGGCGCAGGGACTGGCACCATTTGCTTTGGATGGAAAGGGGGAATTGGCACCTCGTCCCGGATTCTCCCCGAGCGATTCGGAGGCTACCGGCTCGGCGTCCTCGTCCAGACGAACTTCGGCGGCGTGCTCACGATCGCCGGGGCTCCGGTGGGCAAGAAACTGGGGCGTTACGACTACAATCCCAATCCCAATGACCCGGGAATTGGCCGGAAAGGGGCGAAGTCCAGCTCGGAGTACGAGGCGATCAGCGGCGGCTCGTGCATGATCGTGGTGGCCACCGACGCCCCCCTCGACGCTCGCGATCTCAAGCGGCTGGCGGCTCGCGCGGTCTTCGGCCTGGCGCGAACCGGCTCGTCCTATACCAACGGCAGCGGAGACTTTGCGATCGCCTTCAGCACCTCAGCCGAGTTAAGACGCCGGTTCGGCGAAACCCAGCCGGTCGCGCGCCTGGTCCTGCCGACCGACGCGGTTTCCCCGCTCTTTCAGGCCGCGCTCGAGGCAACCGAAGAGGCCGTCTACAACGCCTTGTTCCAGGCGACCACAACGACCGGCTCTGGACGAACAATCGAGGCGATCCCCATCGACTCGGTTCGCGCCATCCTCAAACAGCACGCCCCGGGACGGTGAACCACCGGACGTCTGGAGCGGCCTCGAAGTCTTCAAGTCTCGGACGGCGTGTTTCACACGCCCTCCATGAGGGAAATCGTGGTCAACCGCGTCACTGAGAACGTGCCTCAAGAACTTCTTCGGGGTGTCCACGCTTCAGATGAATCAGCAATGTGGCCAGGTCGGTCGGATTGATCCCGCTGATTCGTCCGGCCTGACCGAGCGAACGGGGCCGCACTCGGTTCAAGGTCTCTCGGGCCTCGGCGCGCATCTGGGGGACCGAGCCGTAGTCAAGCTGGGCCGGAATCGCCTTGTGCTCCAGGCGTTGAAACCGCTCGACTTGCTGCGTTTGGCGGGCGATGTATCCGCCATATTTCGCCTCGATCGTCACCTGCTCCTTGGCGTCCGGCTCGGCCAACTCCATCGAAGGGTGCAAGGTCCGCAGGTCGTCCCAGGTCGTCGGCGGGCGGCGGAGCACCTGCCAGAGCGATTCGCCACCGACTCGGGTTGTCTGAACCAGGCTGCGCAGCCGTTCAATCCGCTCGCGACGCCCCTGGAACCTGGCCCAGCGGACGTCATCGACCAGTCCGAACCGCCGCCCTAGCTCCGTCAGTCGCAGATCGGCGTTGTCGTGGCGGAGGACCAAGCGGTATTCGGCGCGGCTTGTGAACATCCGATAGGGTTCCTCGACCCCTCGCGTCACCAGGTCGTCAATCAAGACGCCAATATAGGCTTGCGAGCGGTCGAGGACCATCGGCGGTTCGCCGATCACGTCCAGGGCCGCGTTGGTCCCGGCGACGATCCCTTGCGCGGCGGCTTCCTCATAGCCCGTCGTGCCGTTGAGTTGTCCCGCAAAATAGAGGCCGGCGACCCCCTTGGTTTCCAACGTAGCGTGAAGCTGGGTCGGCGGGGCGTAATCATATTCCACGGCGTAGCCGTACCGCATGATCTCGGCGCGTTCCAGGCCGGGAATCAAGGGGATGATCGCCTCTTGAACGTCGCGAGGCAGGCTGGTCGAAATCCCGTTGCAGTAGTATTCAAGCGTGTGTCGCCCTTCGGGTTCCAGGAAGATCTGATGTTGGTCGCGGTCGGCGAACCGGACGACTTTATCCTCGATCGACGGGCAATAGCGTGGGCCTGTGCTGGCGATCTGGCCAGAGTACATTGGCGCCCTGTGCAGATTGGCCCTGATCAGGTCATGAACGGCCGGGTTGGTGGCTGTGAGGTGGCAGATCCGCTGGTCAGGGTCGATCCGGTCGGTCAGGAATGAGAAGACGACCGGCTCGGGGTCGCCGAGCTGAGGGGTCAGGCGCTGGAAATCAATCGTTCGGCCGTTGACCCTGGGCGGGGTGCCAGTCTTGAACCGACGCAACTCAAACCCCAAGGAGCGCAGGCAGCCTGACATCCCTTCGGCCGAGACGTCGCCCGCCCTGCCGCCGACGGTCTTGGTCTCGCCAGTATGCATCAAAGCTTGCAGAAATGTGCCGGTGGTCACGACCACGGTCCTGGCCTGATAGACCGCGCCGCCACGGACGCGCACCCCTGAGATCCGTCCGGCGTCGACGATCAGGGACTCGACCATTTCCTGTCGAAGCGTCAGGTTCTCTTGCGACTCGACGGCGAGCTTGGCGAGCCCTTGATACAGCTTCTTGTCGCACTGGGCGCGCGGACTGTGCATGGCGGGGCCTTTGCCCCGGTTGAGCAAGCGAAACTGGATCGCCGCCGCATCAGTCAAGCGGCCCATCGCGCCCCCAAGGGCGTCGATCTCGCGGACGATCTGCCCCTTGGCCACTCCACCGATGGCCGGGTTGCAACTCATCTGGCCGACCGAGTCGCAATGGATGGTTAACAGGGCTGTCCGCCTGCCCATCCTTGCCGCCGCCAGGGCCGCCTCGATCCCGGCGTGGCCGGCCCCGATGACCACAACATCATATCGGTACAGATCGTTCTTCAAGCCAGAGACCATCCAACCACTCGATTCCAAAAAGACGCGACCGACGAACCATAGAGACCTCTCAAACGATCATACGTTCCTCGACCGCCATCGGGCAATGCGTCCAAAGTTTCATTTGCCAAATTTAGAGATTATGACATAGAAATTTCACTGATTTTTCCGGTCCTCTCTTGCAATCCGGCGAGATCTTTGGAATATTTTGTTCAAGCGACGAATTTGGTGGAGGCCATTCCGAGTTCCCAAATTCCTCTGGGCGGCTAACTCAGCGGTTAGAGTGCCATCCTCACACGGTGGAAGTCATTGGTTCAAATCCAATGCCGCCCATTTTTAAAGCCTTGCACGACAAGAAGTTGCGACGAGGCGAGTAGACCCTGAAAATGTGCCATTCAGGTTGTGCCACATTTTGAGCCACATCGGGAGGCTTCGTCAGCGCACCTACTTCAGCACCTCAAGTCCCAAGTCTACTTTTTTGGGATTCTGGACGGTGGGCGTACTTTCTGGGACTCCGATTTTCCCTCGGCATTTCTGCCGCTCCATGGGAAAGTTGCGGCGACGAAAGAAACCAAAAATGCCCTCGTGCTCCCAGTTCCTCCGGGGGGTGGGGGGGACTGTCTCACGGGAAACGTCCCGGAATTCTTCAGTTTGAAGAAATCTCCTTGGAGCGGCTCATCGACCTGACATCCTACCCGTAGGTGTCAGCAAGTCAGACGAAGCCCCCAGGAGTCCATCATGCAATTCCGCATTCACCATGAAGGTCGGTCGTACTTAATTGAGGCCCCCGCCCCCGCACGAGTCGTCTCCACGAGTGGGGAGGACTGTCTCGTCTATCCACATGACGGCCAAACCGAGTATCTGCTGACGCCGTTTGTTGTCCTGCATGCTCGGGCAGGTACGAAGGGTCTGCGGCTACTTGGAGAAGAAGCGGCCCGTCCTCGCTCATAAGGCGACGGAGGGGCTGAGTCCAGCCCCCCCGTTTCTGCCTCAGTTGTCCATCCAGTCCTCCAGGCTCATACCTGTCATCTCCAGAGCGGCAGCGAGGGCGGCAGGGTCGTCGCCGGTGTCAACCCCCCAGTCGATCCAGGAGTTCAGCGGGTCGCCCTGATCTGTCGGGCTGAGGTGGCCCTGACCGTCGAGTTGCTGACGCCGGAGACCGGCCCGGTAGTCGTAAACGTCGGGCGTCCTAGCCCTACCGCTGACCTTGCGGTCGTAGCGAACCCAGAGGATCGCCCAGTGCATGTTGGGGCCGAGCAGGGCCACCGGGTCTTTCCCCTTCTCGACGTTGTAGACCCACGTCGCCCAGACCTTCGCTACGAACTCGGCGATGGCGTCCTCCCGCTTCCGCTCTGGCCAGCGTCGGAAGGCTCGCTTTGCCACCTTCATGGCACGCTGGTAAGCGATCGTCTCGAACCGCCCCTTCTCAATCTCCCAATCGAACCTGTCCATTGTTCACCTCGATTCAGAGCCGTTGGTTTAATCCGACGGCCTGAACCAAGGTGTCAATTTACATGGAACATAGAATATTGAAAATATGATAACTATGATAACGTCATGTGTTTCGGATAGGCTGCTCCTCGGTGGCCCGGCCCATTGCGTGAGCTAGAGCACCGTTTCGACACCATCGGCATTATTACACGAGTCGGCCCTTTCCTCGCTTCCTGAGCGGTTCGAGGCCCTGTGCAATCCGGTCGGCGTTGATCTCCGCCAGCACGTCCTGGTGCAGCTTGAAGTACACGGAACGGACCTGTCCGGTCACCTCACGGAAATACGCCACTCGCTCCGCCACGGAACGGAAGGACTCGTCCTGGTCGATACGCCTGACCACCGACTTGGGATCTTCGGCGTTTACCGTCGAGTCCACGTACTTCTGCCAGTCTAGCCCGGCCCCCTTGAGTTCCTTAGCCTTGACATAGAGCCGAAAGCTGAGCCCGGCGATTCGGTCGAGCCTGGTACCGATGTAGCCGTAAATCTCTTTGTCATCGAACCATGTGCCCGCCCGCTCGTGGATCGTGACTCGGGCGGGAACGAAGCTCGCCAGGATGGCCCGGTCCTCCAGCGCACCGAGGTTGCGATCAAGCTCGCCCCATTGATTTGCAATGATGCAGACGTGGCTCTTGGTGGAGAACTCCCTCGGGACGCCGTTCTGCCGCAACTCCTTGTTCTGCGAGTGCCACGAGACCTTGCGGACGGGTCGGGTATCGCAGAGGGCCTTGAGGAGCGAGACGAATGCCTTGGCATCGTTGCCCCGAAGCATGGCGTCCACGTCATCGCAGACGAATGGGGCGTCGAGGAAGTCGTATAAATTGCTATACATCATGATAGGAGAGATGCGGTTGTTCATCCAGCGGGCGTGCCGTCCGGGGAGTTTCGCCCACCAGGGAAGATCGAGCTTGTCACCCTCGGAGTCTCCGTCACTAACCTTTTCCTCCTCGTCCCCTTCTTCTTCCTCTGTGCTGACCTCGGCGACTTCTCCCTCCTCTTTTGGGGGTGGGGGGAAGTCCGGGAGGGTTTCTCGCATCGTCTCGGATTTCCCGATCCCGCCTCGTCCCAGGAGGACAAGGCACCGGATGTTGTCGTCGGCGAACGCCTCGCAGAGCCCTTTGAGATCGTCGTAGTTGTGGATCGTGTACATGGAACTGATGTCCTAGCGTGGTATGTGAGAATCCCCTGGACTTGAGACTTG
>JBDTIR010000167.1:0-5308 GCA_039936275.1 Isosphaeraceae bacterium
CAAATCCTCTCACTCTTGAAGTTTCTTGACGGGCTCCAATGCCAGGGGGCGGTCACGAGCTTGGGCCGTGTGATGAAGAACTTCGTGACCCGTTCGCAACGGCGCGGCCTGGCGATCGTCATCAGCGACCTGTATGATCCGGACGGCTTCGCGGCCGGGTTCGACGTTTTGCGCCATCATCGCTACGAGCCCCATGTCGTCCAGATTTATGATCAGAACGAGGCCGAACCCAACCTGCTCGGCGACCTGGAACTTTACGACGTCGAGACCGAGACCGTCCAGAAAGTCACGGTCACGGAGCGCAATCTGCGACAATATCGACAGATCTTCAATGACTTCCAGGAATCGGTTCGTCACTACTGCAATACATACGGTCTCGGGTGTACAAGCACCACGTCTGACGTCCCGTTTGATGACTTGATCCTCAAAATGATGCGAACGGCGGGGGCGGTGCAGTGAGTTGCTTTTATTCGACTCAACCTTACCTGGCTCGCTGCTTGAACCGCTACTTCTATAACGGAAAGCACTACGTCTGGGCTTCGACCGAATTCTACCCCTATCGACTGCCCAACCCCAGGTCGTCGAACCCCTACCTGATTTACCAAGACTTGTATGAGCCCTGGAAAGACGATGATATTTACAGTAAAATGATCAGCCAGTTCCGCCTTAATTTGATCGCCGGCGTCAAGGCCCGGGAGAAGCAGTCTGTCATCAGTTCCACTACGGCGCGACGATTGAGACGGGTCTGCAAGAAGGTTGATGTCAAATTTCTCTATCCCCTGGTTTATCGGATCCAGGCAACTCCATCCATCCAGAAACGGGCGATCAGCGCCGGGTCAGCGGCAGTTGGTTCCTCTGAATATTTGATCGAGGACCTCGACGAGACCAACGGCGAATTCGAGGAACTCTTTCTGGATTTCACCGGGGACGCTGACTTTGAGCAGCTTCTCAGCTTGCCAATCGGTGACGCGGCGACAGCCCTTCCAATCCTGGAATCAAGGTGTTGAGATGAATATACTTCTCACGCTTTTACTCGTGGGCACAGCCTTGATCGCATTCCAGCCCTTGTTGTTGCTGCTCATGCCCGACCGGATGTTCGTGCCGCTGTCGCGTCGGGAACTGGAGTTGCTCCACAAAAACGAGGACTTTCAGGATCTCTATGTGGATTGCCTGGCACTCTTGCAAGACCTCCTCTGCCGGTTCGTTGGTGATCACGGTCGGCCGCGCTTCTCCAACGTCGATCAAGCGCTTGAGGCCCTTGGCGAAGTCGTTGCCAGCGGAATCCATCAGGCGCAGATCGAGCCGGAGTTCGCGCCCGTCGCGGAGAACATGACCAAGAACCTGAATCGCGCCCGGATCTTAGCGGGCGGCGTCGCGGGCAATTCGGGTGATCCGCCCGAGCAGGTCGCGCAGGAGATCAGCCTCTTTCTGGACACGACCCTGCAACAATTTCAACTGGTCACTTTGCCTCGGTCGTAGCCTTTGGACTCGGCGGCCAATCACGCTGATCAGATAGTATGTGGCCTGTTCGATCTCAAGGATGATCCATGAGTTTGCTCAACCCGACCGCCCTACTCTGGTTTGCCCTGGCGATTCCGATCGTCGTCTTTTACATTCTCAAGGTTCGCTTGCGGCGGGTGCCGGTCGCGACGACCTTGTTCTGGCGGCAGATTTTCGAGCAAAAGCAGCCCAGATCGATCTGGCAGCAGTTGCGACACCTACTGTCGCTCTTGGTGCAGATGGCGCTTCTGGCCCTCTTGGTGTTCGCCCTGGCCGAGCCTTTTTTCCGATCGGACGCCCGGAAGGGGCGACGGATCGTCTTGATCGTGGACAACTCAGCCAGCATGAATGCCAACGACGTCAAGCCAGACCGCCTGGAGCGTGCCAGGCAGGAAGGGCTGCGGATCATTGACGCCTTGCGGTTCACCGACGAGATGGCCATCCTGGGCGCCGGGGCAGAACCACGGGTTTTCCTGGGTTTGACCGACCACCAAGGGACGCTTCGAGACGCATTAAAGGCGATCCCGGCGACCGACGGACCGACCCGGGTTGCGGAGTCGGTCGAGCTGGCTCGTCGCTTACTTGGTTATCAGAAAAACAGAAATATTATCATTCTCTCGGATGGTTGTTTTGAAGCTTCCTTGACGATTGCGAAGGCTGACGACGTCGAGGTTCGGCTTGTCGGCGAGCGGAACACCCCAAATATCGGGATCACCCGGTTTCAGGTTCGCCGCAGTCTGGTTGATCCGATCGGTTATGAAATCCTGGTCGAGGTGGGTAACTTCGCGGAGACGGCGGCCGAATGCCGGCTTGATCTGGACCTGGACGATCAGGTCGTCGACGTCGTTCCATTGACGTTGAAACCTGGAGAAATCTGGATCCGGACGTTCGAGAAGACCTCGGCGCAAGGGGGGCGGCTCACGGCCAAGCTGGACCAGATCGACGCCTTGACGGCGGATAATCAGACGTGGGCGATCTTGCCGAGTCGGGACGAACAACCCGTCACCCTGATCACGGAAGGAAATCTGTTCCTTCAAAAGGTGATTGAAGCCATTCCCCTCGTCCGCTTGACCCTCAGTAAAACCCTTCCCCAGCCGCCTCGACCGGGTCTCAACGTCTATCATCGTCAGGTGCCGCGGACGCTCCCTCCCGGCCCCGCCTTGGTGATCGAGCCATCCTCGTCAACCAATCTCTGGCAGGTCGGCCCGGAACTGGTGGACCCGATCGTCGCAAGCCAGGACGCGGAATCCCCCTTGATGGCGCATATCAAGCTCGACAACGTGAGTCTGCCCGAGGCCAGGCAACTGACGTTCAAAACCAAAGTCCATGTGCTTGCGTCCACGGTCTCGGGAGATCCGTTATACGCCGTGATCGATCGGCCCGAAGGCAAGGTTTTGGTCTTGACCGTGAACCTCGATCAAGGGGACTTGCCGCTTCAGACGGCGTTCCCGATCCTGATGACCAACGCCTTGTCCTGGTTTTCCGGCATCAAGGGCGAGCTGCGCGAATCGGTCGCCTCGGGTGCCTTGACCGAGTTGGAACTGCCTCCAGACCTGGCGAAACGCGATGATCTGGTGCTCCGCGCCCCGGACGGCCAGCTTCAGGTTTTGCATCGCGATTCGTCCCGAGCCTTGATTGGCCCGCTCGATCATCAAGGGGTCTGGGGAATTCTTCCCCGCCCCTTGGAAGCGACGGCCAAGGGAACACCGACTCAAGAGGCCAGGGCCGCTGATCTGGAAATCGCCTGCAACCTCGCCAGCCGATCCGAGAGTGATCTAAGGCCGCCCGAAGGTTTGACCTCGGCGCATGTCGTCCGTGGCGGTTGGGGCGGACGGCCGATCTGGTATTACTTAATCGTCACCGCCTGGTTGCTGGCGGCCCTGGAATGGTTCCTCTACCAACGCCGGTGGATTCACTAAACAAATGGGCTCTCTCTACCAAGTCGAACTCACACGCCCGCTCTGGCTGGCGGGCCTTTCAGCCTTGCTGGTGGTCGCGTATTTCTTCGTGCGCAGCCTGGTGGATTTCCAACCTTGGCAGCGGTCGCTGTCACTCTTGAGCCGCGCTTTGGTCATCACACTCCTGGTCTTCGCGCTCGCCGGCTTGACCTTGCTTTTGCCGACGCACCGACAATTCGTCGTCTTCGCGGTCGATCAGAGTTTGAGCGTGGATGAAACATCTCGAAAAGCTGCTGATGATTATATCAAGGAGGCGGAGCGCCACGCCGGCCTGAACACCATCGGCACCCTCGCTTTCGCCGCCAGGCCAGGTACGTTCCAGCCGGGCACTGCCGAGCACGCGCCGACGCTTGACGACAAGGGGACTGACCTTGCCTCGGCCATTGAGGTGGCCGCCGCGGTTGCGCCGCCGTTCTTCGTGCCCAAGATCGTGCTCTTGTCCGACGGCAATTCGACCTCTGGCGACCCCTTGAAGGCGGCCCTCCGTAGTGGCGTGCCCATTTTCACCGTGCCGCTCAAGACCAAGGACGATCCCGAGGTTCAGGTCTCCGCCGTCAAGGCCCCCGCACAGGTTGCGCAGGGCGAACCGTTTCATGTTGAAGTCGTGATCGATTCCAATCACGACGACGAAGGGCGGATCGACGTGTTTCGAGGCCCGCACAAGGTCGTCAGTGAGCGTCGAGCGATCAAGAAAGGGGAGAACCGGTTCCGATTTCCGCAGACGATTGAACAGGAACGGCTGGCGCAATTCACCGTGCGCACGTCTGGGTTCAAGGACGCATTACTCGACAATAACAGCGATTCCGGCCTGGTTTTTACCTCGGGCAAGCCGCGCGTGCTCCTGATCGAGACCGACGTCAAATCGGCCAAGGACCTGTCCTGGGCGCTCGAAGAGCAAGAGATGCAGGTGGACGTCCGCCCTCCGCAAGGGATGCCGACCGACCTTGCGGACTTACAAAATTACGAGTTGCTGATCCTCTCAAATGTACCGGCAACGTCGCTCTCGATGACGCAGATGAACGTGGCCCGAAGTTATGTGCAAGACCTGGGCGGCGGCCTGGTCATGCTCGGCGGTGATCAGTCGTTCGGCCTGGGCGGCTACTACAAGACCACGCTTGAAGAAATTCTTCCCGTCCGGAGCGACTTTGAAAAGGAGAAGGAAAAGCCGAGCCTGGCGATGATGCTGGTGATTGATAAGTCCGGGTCGATGGGCGGCGAGAAGATCGAGCTGGCCAAAGAGGCCGCCAAAAGTGCGGTGGAGTTGCTGGGAGCGAGCGACAAGATCGGCGTCATCGCCTTTGAAGGTGAGCCCTACTGGGTCAGTGAGCTACACCCGTGCTCCGATAAAGGATTCGTGCTTGATCGCGTCGCCTCGATCGAGGCCGGCGGCGGCACCAATATGCACCCGGCGATGGAAGAAGCGTTCGACGCCTTGCAACGGACCACGGCGAAGCTCAAGCATGTCATCATGTTAACTGATGGAATTTCCGCACCGGGCGACTTCGCAGGCACGGCCGCGTCGATGCAGTCGGCGAGGATCACAGTTTCGACGGTCGGGGTCGGTCAAGATTCGGATCAAAGCCTGCTTGAGGAGATCGCCAGGATTGGCGGCGGCCGGTATTACTTCACCGACGACCCGGGGTCGATTCCTCAGATCTTCGCCAAGGAGACCGTTGCCGCCAGCAAATCGGCAATTAATGAGCAACCGTTTATGCCGATTGTCAATCGGCCGACCCGGGCGTTGGCGGATATTGATTTCGCGTCCGCGCCGTTTTTGCTCGGCTACGTTGTGACCAGACCCAAACCGACCAGCGAGGTCATTCTGGCGACTGAGACCGGCGACCCCTTGT
>JBDTIR010000168.1:0-3347 GCA_039936275.1 Isosphaeraceae bacterium
GGAGAGCAAGCAGAAGTACCGGCGGCTGATCGCCGAGCTGCTGACCTCGCCCGAGCCCGACAGCATCCCAACCAATTCGGCGCCATCGAACGGCGACGTCGGCCCGACCATCGACCAGGTCCTGGTCGCCTACTGGGACCGTCACGTCGTCTCTTACTACATCAAGCACGGCAAGCCGACCAGCGAGCGGGACAACATCCGCCAGGCCCTCCGATTCGTCCACCGGCTTCACGGCGGTACCCCGGCTTCCGACTTCGGCCCCCAGGCGCTTAAGACGGTCCGCCAGACAATGATCGATGCGGGCCGGTGCCGGAACCTGATCAATAAGGACGTCAATCGCATCCGGGGCGCGTTCCGCTGGGCGGTCGAGCACGAGTTGCTCCCCTTGCCGGTCTACCAGGCGCTCGTGACGGTAACCGGGTTGCGCAAGGACCGGACCGCAGCGAAGGAGAGGCCCCCGGTCAGGCCGGTGCGGGAGGAGCACATTGAGGCCGTCCTGCCCCACGTCTCGCCGACAGTGGCGACGATGATCCGGGTGCAGCGCCTGACGGGGATGCGCCCGCAGGAGGTCATCCTGATGCGGGCCGTCGACATCGACACGTCTGACCCCGCCTGCTGGGTGTACCGCCCCCACCGCTCCAAGGGCGAGCACCATGACCGGGATCGAGTGGTGTACTTCGGCCCGCGGTGCCAGGAGTTGCTGCGCCCCTACCTGGAGCACGACCCCGGATCGTACATGTTCAGTCCCAGGCGAGCGGAGGCCCGACGCCGAGCCGAGTTGGGCGCAAGACGGAAGCGGCCGCTGTCGCCTGCACAACAGGCACGCCGGCCGAAGGCCGACCCGGAGCGTGCCCCCGGCGACCTGTACGACGGCGGAGCCTACCGCAAGGCGATCCGCCGGGTCTGCAAGAAGCTGGGCATCCCGATCTGGTTCCCGCACCAATTGCGGCATTCAGCAGCCACCGAATTCCGTCGTCGCTTCGGCCTGGAGGCGAGCCAGGCGGTGCTGGGGCATTCCGAGCTCGGGACCACGCAGATCTACGCCGAGGTCGATCGCACGGCGGCCCGGCGGGTCATGACCGAGGTGGGCTGATAGGCTGCCGGGGGGTATGCTCGCGGGGAATACAGTGACCCAGGATCGGATAATAAGCCTGCCCCCCCCCGCTCCGGGTCCCGCCACCGGCGGTACCCGGAGGCGGGTTGTTACGGTCGAGTGGACTCAATCAAGGGATGTCGATGCCGCGAGTGACGTCGAGGTGGGCCGTTTGGGCGGGCTACCAGGCGACCTCTCACACAGCGTGATTTGAAGATCAGGGACAATCTCATGGCGATCAGTAAGCCCCTGGCGGCCTATCGGCTCGGCCTTCTCAGCCACACGCTCCGGATGTGGCAGAAAATATTTTGGTATTCGCCGGATGATGACACGGCTTACGACGGCGTTCCACTCGCGGTCGAACAACTCCGCCAAACTCGCATCGCCTTGGCCGAGGACATTCACCCGAACGTGTTCGGGGAGTTGGAACGGGTCTTGGACGCGATCGGCGAGCAGGCTGACGCGATGATCCGGGCGTGGGCGGCAGACGACGACTCCCTCGCGTTCGGGACGCCCGCCGTACCCGGCGAAGCCAGTTGGAAGGATCTCCGAGCGTTGGCGGATCAGGCGATCGGCAAAGAGAGCGAGCTCAGGCCGTGGTTTGTCCTCGGGGCGGCTGTCGGCTTGTGCCAAGGTCATATCCAAGATTGTGGGTTTGATCCGATCGTGAGATTCGGCGACATCGAGCGGCAGCTGGTCCACCAGCCGAGTGCGAGTTACGAGATTCTACCGCAGCTCCAGAGAGTGGCGGATGCGGCCCGCTCCCTCCCCCAGCGGACCTTGGCTGTGATTCCCGTGTTGTCGGCCTTCGTAGAGCGGCTTCCCGCCCTCGGCGATCGCGATCAACCGATCTCCTCGACCAAATTCTTCGCGGGTGATTGGCACGGGTTGCGGCGCTATGCCGGGCCAGACTTGAACCTGGCGAATGCAGACTGGTTCCTTGACCGGATCGACCAGTCGATCCAGGAGGTCGCCGGCCAAGCCGTCCTCCCCACGATGTCCAATCCCCACTGGGACCGGGAAAGGTCAAAGCTCCTGCTCGACGGCAAGGTCATCAGGGAGGTCAGCAAGCAGGCGAAGAACATCCTCCAGATTTTGGACACCTTTGAGGAAGATGGTTGGCCGGATCGCATCGACGACCCCATCAGCGGCCCGCCGGAGAGTCAACCCACCCGGTGCCATGAGGCCGTCCGGTCCCTGAACGAGGGCCTCAAAATGATCCGGTTCAGGAGCGACGGGACAGGCGCGGGAATCACCTGGGAGCGCAAGTGATCGCTCCGAGAACTCCCTGAGCCTCCCTAAGCACTCCCAGAGCATTTCTTCTCCAATTGTTTAAGCTACCTCGAAGGATCTCATATCCTCCCACGAGGTAGTACCGATGGTGAAAGTGCTCGAAGTGAAGTTACTGTCGATGGCCCAGGCGGCCAATTCGTTGTCCAATCGCCCGGCCGTGTCGACCCTCTGGAGGTGGTCGAGCCGGGGCGTCAAGGGTGTCCGGCTTAAGACTCTCGTCGTCGGGGGACGACGCTACACCACCCCCGAATTCTTGTCCGAATTCTCAGCGCGCCTGTCCGATCGCCGCACGGCGAACGAACCAGGTGATTCACAGCGTGACGCGCACGATAAGTCCCTTGCGGACGTCCGTGCGAAGGCATTATTCGACTGAGCGATGGCCCTGAGCGACACGAGGTCGCCCAGGGCTATTTGTCATTGGTAGTCGCCGACCATCCGGGTTCTAGAGCCCGCAAATAGCAACGCTTAAACCAAGGGCGCCTCGATGTCAGAACGCAAGAAGCAAGATAAGCCGCCGACCGCCGAGGACCTGGCCAAGGCCGCGCTGCTCGATCGGCTCCGCCCCTTGGCCGACGTCCTGGAGCCCCCGATCCCCTTCGCGCTGGCGGCACAGGTCGCGCGCCTGGACGGCGTGACCCGCCGGACCCGCGACTTCTTGGAAAGCATGCCGCTGATCGACAAGCACTGGAAGCAGAACCTCTACCTGGCCGCCACCGACCTCCACGGCAACGGTCACTACGTCGAGGAGGTCCTGGGGTTGCTGATCTCGGGCGCCAAGGCGTGGGGCGACCCCGAGCGCCTCGACGCGGCCCTGAACTGCATCGCCCGCGCCTACTCCAAGCCGGCCATCCCGCACCGCGAGATCATGCGGCAGCGTGAGCTGGCCAACACCCGCAACAAGCCGTGAATGACCGAGGTCCAGGGACCCTGTCGGGGGGTCCCTGGACCTTGAAATATCGCC
>JBDTIR010000169.1:0-6709 GCA_039936275.1 Isosphaeraceae bacterium
AGGGCGTCCAGACAGCCCCGACGCCGTCCCACCCCTGGAAGTCGGTGGGCAGAAGTGGGCGTATTCGGGGCTAGACAGACGCTCGGCGACGGCCTCGCTCACCCTCCGACCGTCTCGGCCAGACACCTTGAATTCGCCCCCCTCCTCAATCACGTCAAAGTCGTCTCGCCAGAGCTTGATCAACTGCTCAGCGCCGCCAGGGACCAAGGGCCGACCTGCAAGCGCCTTGGCCAGTTCCCGTTCTCGCAAGGTTTCCTTGAAAGCCCGCTCCCAACTGTCGGACTTCGCCAGCGCGGCTGACTCCTCCGCGTTCCCGGGTTCGGGAACCAAGCTCGACGCCTGCAAGGCGTCATACTCGGCGCGAGTCAACGTTACCTGATCGTCAACGATCGTCGCCCCCCCGTCGTCGGGGTCGGGACTCTTGAGAATGCGATACTGCGACATAATGGAATCTCTCTCGGCCCGTTCAAGGACGGCGATCGAACAGGCCCAACACCAGGGGGAAGACCACCGTCAAGACCAGGGCGAGCCCCGCCAACACGACGGAACCCGCGGAGACGACGGCATTGACGTCCTTGAAAGTCATGACTTGCCCTCGAACTCACCAAGGACGTCGGACCCAAAGACCGCCCGTCCGTTCAAAGCCCGGGCCGCACCGTCGCGAGCCCCACAAACCCCTTGGACGTCCCCCCGGCCGGAATTCCTCAATGTCCATTTCCGTAAACCGGCATTGAAGCCCGCATACGGGATTTTTTTGGGTGGCCTGTTTCATGTGAAATCCCGTCTGTTAAGCCAATATTGCAAAATTGCAATCACTGGCCCGCAACCAAGGTTGTGGTCGTGCTATCGATCTCGCTTTGCCACGCATGATCATAGAAAATTTATGAGCAATCGCGGAGCTACCAGAGATGCACATCCGAAAGCACCGTCTGCTTCGTTTCCTTGTTTTCCTGGCCGTCCGCTCCACCCTTGAGTCTTGCGGAACGCGCAGCGAGATAACCTTGGATTTCCGCATCGCAAACGGTGTACTGCGCATCGCTCAAACCGGGGAGACAGAGCCGCATCAGGCGGCCGAGCATCAACCCTTCGGTCATCGGCAAGGAGCCCCCTTTGGACGCCAAGGCCTGAAAATCGGCCGTCACGCCGGCCACGTCGTTCGCGGTGAACAGGTCGAAATCAGCAGGGTACACCACCTCCACGAGGTCCAACGCCGCCTGAGCGGGCGGCTCATCCCCCAAGATGGTCAAGGCCAGCTCGGCCGCAGCGCGCTCGGCGCGGGCGAGCCCTTTGGCCATCCTCGCCAGGCGATAATTGCCGTCGGCATGGTCCATCATTTTTGAGAGGCCAGACTGCGCCACGCCGTCGCGACCCGTCGGACGCACCAGGGCCGAATCCCGGTCAATATCGTCGCGCAGGTCGGCCTTGTTTCTGCGGATCGACTCGGCCCCGTCCTTGGGAAACTCGACCGCTTCGAACCCCTCGTAGGTCGCCGAGCCGCCTTGCGTATTCTTCTTCTTCGGCAAGAGCCAGGACGGCCCGATCGGGACCGTGCCGTCAGCCTGCACGAAATCCTCGGGGCCTTGCAACAACGGGTGCGCCTGCGTCGTATCCGAGAGGATCAGCTCGGAATCCCGATTGTAATATTCTCGCTGACGCTCGGCCACTCCTTCATAACGAGACTGGCCGACGTTACGGCACCTTGACTTACGGCCGTCGAAAATTCGAGTGATTGGAACCCGGCCGTAAGCGTGCGGCACGACCTCGATCAACCGCCCGTCGCCGTCATACAAGGTCGAATCCGCAACGGTCCAGTGCCGATAGCGAACCTCGACCCCCTCGACAGTCTCAACAGCCTCAAGCACCAGGCACTCAACGTAGCGCAGTCCAGTCGCGTCGAGTCGCCACCAGAGCATATCTTCCGGTAAAATATACGATGCCAGGCAGCGCCCGAGCTTAAGCCGGTCCACGTCGGCCCTGGTCTCGACCCGCTCCCCTTCCGGCACGGGCGGATGGTCCATCACCAGGTCAAGCTGGCCGAGCGTCAGTAACAAAGGGGCGATCGTCTCGGCCATCCAGTGGTCGATCGGCGTGCCGGTCCCGTCCACGTCGGCCCACCAGGCTTCCAAGGGGTCCGGTCCTTTGCGACTGACCTCGCGGGCATAGATTCTGGAGAGGTGCGTATCGACCGCCTCGGCCACGAACGTCGGCGCTGGAGTACGGGCACGACGCAACTCATAATCGTCATCCGTCGCCAGGCTCGACGGGTCGTCGCCGACCGTGCTCGGGTCTACAAGGACCCCATCGCGAGGGTCGGGATACTCGCGCTTGTGCCTGGCAAGGTTGCGGATCGGCAAACCGCGCCGGTCGTAACCATACACCGCTTGCCTGTACCGCTGACCTCCCTCCAGCGAGTCCAGCAGCCATCGCCAACGCACATGATGCTCACGCCACTCGGGATGTCGGCGGCCGATCAACTCGCGCGCCTTTGTGGTCTGATTCATTAAGGGGGTCCAGGATAAAAGATATTCAAGATTGACAAATTTTAAATTTTAGATTCCGACAAACGCACGACAACGGCCGCCTTAATTGCGTATACGAAAACAGCAAAATTCAGTTCCTGATTGTGCAACTTGATCGATTTGCAAGTCCGGGGACGCCGGTTAGAACACCTTGCGCGCGTGGACCCTGGGCAGGCTCGGCCTTGAGAATCGACCTTCGGGAAAGTGCGTGACCAGGCCGCCGCGAAGCGCATCGATCAGGTCTTCATGCGGGTGCTGGGGATCTTGCGGCGCGTCGCCCCACTGGCCGTCGCGACGCATCCGACGGTAGCTCTGAAATGCGAACAGGGTGGCCTTGCATCGTGGATTCAGGATCAATCGCGGTACGCCGTCGGCCGGTTGCACGAACGATTCGAGCAGGGCCAGGCCGTCGCGCACCCGAGCACCTCGGGGCCAAGATCGCAGGTCCCTCAAGCCTCCGCGCGCATATTCGGCCAGCACCGTTGGCCCGATCGCATTGCGCGAGGACCCGCTCGGGTCCGTCGAGGCGAAATCGATCCGACCGTTGCACTGCTGACGAGCCACGTCCAAAATCGCCTTGGCGGCCGATTCGGCCGTCACGCCTTCCGAAAGATAATCAGCGAACACGCGCACTTCGTCGGTCGGTTCGCCGCCAACAACCGGCACGCGGGCGATCTGGAAAAAGACCGCCCCGGTGAAAACCCCCGAGTCGATCGCCAGATGAACAGGAAGTTTCGGGTCGTATTCCGCAACCTCAGAGACGTGCGTCTCGGCGGAAAAGGCGGGGAACCATTGCCCCTCGCTCTTGGGGCCGATGCAAAGATAGTCGGCCTCGAACGTCCGGGCGCTCACCACCCTCGCCTTCTGGATCAAGGACGCCACCGCGTAATGTCCGTGCGACCGCTTCGCCTTGGGCAAGCCGGACGGGTGCCGGTCGCGGTCGGCGTGACACCATTTCATCAGCGGGCAGGCCGGGCACTTTTCCAGGGCTGGACCACTCAACTCCTCCGGGCAAGATTCCAGAATCTCGAAGGCGCAAAAGCTGTACAAGGGGAAATCCCCTTGTCGGGCGCGCTCCATCAAGGTCGACATCGGCCCGCCGACCCGGTGCCAGGTTGAAGTCATCACAACGGAAGCTGACATCTCTTTGCGATTCATACACATCCCCATCGCCGCCTCGCGGACGTCGGGATGAATCTCGTCAACCTCGTCGAGTTTCAAACTCGCCACATGCGGCCCGCGCACACTCGTCGGCGAGGCCGCCAAAACCCGCACCTCCGAACCGTTGGCGTAATAGGCCCCTTCCCTGGTCAAGCGGTCAAGCGTCACCGACTCGTCGCCGCCGCTCACCATCTCGCGCAAAGCTTGGTACACTTGTTCCGATTGCGAACGGCTTCCCCCCAAAACTCTCGTCCCGTGTCCGGGATGGAACCGGCTGGTTAGATGGGCGTCCAGGGCCGAGAGGTACGACTTACCGCCGCCTCTCGGCCCGAGCACCAACGCCAAAGGAGGGCGCTCAAGATAGACCTTTGAAAAATAATCCCAAGGGGCGTCGTGCCCGCAACACACCGGAGTATCAGCGATCTGCAGACGCAGATGCCCCGAGATCCACTCCTTTAACGTTGAGGCCGTCCTGGGGCCGCGATCTTCGACGTTCGACGTCCCCGCGCTAGAATTCGCTTGATCTTGACTCATTGGCTCTCAAATGCCGGCCGACGTGGGCGGCCCGTTCCACTCAACCCGGCTCGCGATCCAAAGGCCGATCCGTCGCGATCAATCCACGGAGCCGAGCCGCCTGCGTTCAGCAAAATTAGAAGTTAATATTTGTTTTTTATAATGATTTGTTTATGAAATTTTGTTTTTTTTATTCCGAATCCGAGTTCACATCATACGTTTCGAACTCGCGAATGATGTCACCGATCCGGGACCGGGGGAGGTCGAAAACGTCAGCCAGGAACCGTTGCGAGAGGCCGTTGCGCCGATGGGCCAGGTAGATCACCAGATTGCGCCGGAACCGCCAACGCTTGCCAGGGCTGGCGTCGGGGGCCAGTGGCGGCATTCGTGGCAAGCTGGCGGAATCATGATCAATTAACGTTCGATAGGTCTGTGGCATGGCTTTAGTTCCTACTCACAAATGCGACCTCCGCCACCTATTCCTTGGGCGGACCCCGGCCGGTTTTTGAGGTTGTCACTGATCGTAATTCAAAGCATCGCCAAGGCTTTCTCCAAATCAAGGCCGGTCGGCGTCTTCATCCGACCCACTCGGGAATTGCTTGGCGATGCTCAACCCTTCTTACCTTCTATCATGGAATTCTGACCGGGCAGACTTCACTCTGTTTCGAAATTTTCACAAAGGGGGGCCGTCCCGATCCATTCATGAGCGGCGCACCAAACCGCGTCACCCCGATTTTATTGTGATAAGTCGGATCACCCCTTGGCGACAGTGTAGGGCGAATACACGATGCGGAATCGTTGTTGATCCGCACATGTTGGCCTCAATCGCAAAAAAGGTGGATTTGATGTCTCAGAACCTTGCCAGTCTCGTTGCCCTGTCTCGCTCATTCGGCCCCGGCCGCGACCTGTTCGACGCCCCTGAAGACGCCTTCCACGCGGTCATCGACGCCGTTCGCGTGGAACTGGAACCGACCACGATCTTGATGTTCCTGACCGTCGAATCCCTGATCCGATCGCTCAAGAACCAGCGACGGCCCGCCGTGCATTCGGTCCATGACAGCCGTTGGCAGCGCGATCGGGCCTCCGGCGAGCGGTTGATGTGCCGGATGATGACCCAGCTCATGAAACTGACTCAGCCGCCCAAAGCCCCCCGCGCCGCCAAGGCCACTCCCAAAAATGCCGCCAAACCCACTCTCACCCTCTACGAACCGACGCCCACCGCGCCGATCGAGACCACCGAGCCAACCCCTCCCATCATTCTTCCCATGCTTGAACTGGCTGCCGGGCCCGTCGAACCTGTTGCCAAGATCGAGGCCGCCAACCCCGAACCCACCGCCAACGCCCCGGTCGCCAACCCGCCCGAGGACCAGGAGCAGGAAGCCCGGTTCGTATTCGCGAACGACGGCACCTATAAAGCCGTCGGCAGGCCAAGGCGCGGCCCCTTGCCCAGCGAAGTTTTTAAAGCGAAGCTCAAAAACTTCAACCCGGCGCATTCCCCAGCCGATGCGCCCCATCTTCGCAACGGCACGCCGTTTTCACCGTGAACGCGCGTTCGGATATTCATTTCGAGACATCTTACTGATCTCGACCAGGTTGCCGGGTGCCACTGGTCGTACTCGACCAGTGCTTCGATTCGTCATGCCAGCACTGGTCGAGTACGACTAGTGGCACCCAAACGTGCTCATCAGTGCCATTCGATCGACCGGCCCGGAGGCTTGATTGCGGCGTGTTTCCCAACGCCCGATCAATCCTCCACGGGTTTCGGCCCTTAGTCGCTTTGCTAAGAATCGATCTCAATTCGCACGTTTCCGGCGAGCGGGGGGCGTCAGCCCCCTGTCTGACGACGGCCACGAGTATTTGTTGTGATGATGCGTGAGGATTAATAATTTTTTGATATAAATCGGAAGCAATTACAGAACCAGAAATAAGAATATGTCTATCCATGGTAGATAACGTTGCGGCAAATATTGCACAGAGTGCAAGTCCTGCAACAAATGGACTGAATAATGATTTGGTCATGAGTATGTAAACAAGTTCTGGATTTTCTATAGGCGATGGGAAAAAGGTGAGAGCAATAAGTCCGATTGCAATTGCAGCGAAAAGTACAATTATTTGCCATGTTAGGCCAACATATTGAGCAGAATTTATTTTTTTTGGATCATCAATACCCATAAAATTTACTAAAATATGTGGTTGGCCAAAATATCCTAAGCCCCATCCTGCAGCAAGAAATAGTCCATAGGGCATATTATGGATAAATGAAAGGCTAAATGCTTGTGAGTGGTATGCATCAATTAATGATGAAATGCCGTTCGTATTAAAGAATGCGACGGTTGGCACTAAAATGATCATGCACAATAAAAAAAGCCCTTGGAACAGATCGCACCATGCTGCAGCAACGAATCCACCGATAAGTGTATAGAGCATTGCGGTGAATAAGCCAATAACAATTCCGGCGTGGTAGCTGATATCAAATGCAGCTTCAAATAGACGACCAAGCCCCACCACGCCTGATG
>JBDTIR010000170.1:0-6493 GCA_039936275.1 Isosphaeraceae bacterium
GGATGAACTCCACCAACGCGGGGCGGTCTGGCAGGTCGAGGTTCAGAAGCCTGGCGCAGCCAACGACGGCGAAGGTGGGCGTCAGGTGGGGCTCGGTCTGATCGTCTCGGGCGTACCCACCGCCCGGCCTCGCCAGGGTTTTGAGATAGGCCGAGACGGCCTCGACCCGAGCCGCCCGGGCCTGATTCCGACCGCTCGCCACTGCGGGAACCAGGGCGCAAAATTCCGAGGCGGCCAGGGTCTTCAACCAGGTCCGCCGGCTCAATCGAAGGTTGTTCCACATGGCTCGGCGGGGCTCCTCGGACTCAAAGATCGGGACTTACCAAAGTTCAGGAATGCGCCGGTCCACGCCGATCTTCTCAAACGGATGGCGCGAGTCAATGGCCCGCCTCCCCAAAGGGCATGGAGGAATTGGCGGATCGAAATTGCCGGATTCGTACCAATTTCGCCTATTTTTCAACAGTGAGCGTCACGGAGAGCCCTGGAGACCGTCATCTTAGTGTGTGACCTCATGCAACGGCCCAAGGGCGACGACAGAAGGATGTTGCGGGCATGGCCCGGATGCGAGCGAGGTTAGTAAGACCTGGACCTTCTTGACGGTTGATGGGATATGACTTATGCACGAAACCGTGACGGCGTTTCTTGATCATCTCCGTACGGAAACCCGGGCGTCACCCCACACCCTGCGTAGTTATGCCGATGACCTGACCCTCTTTGACCAGTATTTGACCGAGTTTCAGGGAAATCAGGCCGACCCGACGACGGTTGACTCGCGACGACTTCGAGGTTACTCAGCCTGGCTGCACGGACGATCGTATGCTCCCAGCACAATTGCCCGCCGGCTGGCGAGCCTGCGCTCGTTTTATCGATTCCTGAGGCGTCGAGGGCTCGTGTCTGAGGACCCGTCCGGCGGCCTGCGCAACCCCAAGCAACCGAAGCACCTGCCGCATCTTTTGCGAGTTGAGGACGTGGTTCGTTTGTTGGACGGGATCGCCACCGACGACGCCTTGGGAGTTCGCGACCGGGCGATGTTCGAGACCCTTTACGGCGGCGGTTTGCGCGTGGCCGAATTGATCGGCCTTGATCTGGACGACCTGGACCTGGAACAGGAATTGCTCAGAGTTCGTGGCAAAGGCCGTCGAGAACGGCTCTGCCCGGTGGGCTTTGAGGCGGCGCGCTGGCTGAAGGCGTGGCTGTCGGTTCGTCAGCCGGCGGAGGCAGGCGAACCGGCCGTGTTTCTCAATTATCAAGGAACCCGGTTGAGCACCCGGAGCGTTGGTCGCTTGCTCCACGAACGACTGATCGGGCTTGATCTTGACCCTGCTTCCAGTCCGCATACGCTTCGGCACAGCTTCGCTACGCACCTACTCGATCGCGGTGCCGATCTGCGCAGCGTGCAGGAACTTCTCGGGCATCGTCGCTTGACTACCACTCAGATCTACACACATGTGACACAGGAGCGGTTACGGAATGTTTACAACACGGCCCACCCCCGAGCCTGACAGCACGCGCCCGGTCTGCCGCCAAGTCACCGACCGTGCCCCTCCGGCCGCGGAAAGTGGCGTTTTGACGACATGCCGGCCGTGACGTATACCTCTGACAACACTTGGCGTTGGCGACCATCCCCAAAATGGACTCACCGCCAACATTCCGAGAATCGGTGGGAACCCGCCCGCCGCTTCGGCCCGCCGTCGTGCAGGCCGTGGGCCTTGAGTGTGCGTCTTACTTCCAACATCTCTCAAGGATGATAATATGGCGACGCGACCCTTCCGCGTGTGCCTATATGAGAGAAGTTAAGTCCATGAGCCAGATGCACCTGTTGATTGTTCACCCGGATTCGTCGATCCGCGCTCTGTTGATCTCGATGCTTCAGACGCTCGGCCACCGACTCTCTGAGGCCCCCAACGACCGCGTGGCCGTGCGCATGATCGAGACCGACCCGGCCGACCTGGTGTTGGCGTCGACCGACCCGGCCGACCCGGACGCCTTTGAGTTCCTCGCTTACCAGCGTCGCAAGTCGCCGCGGACGCCCGTGATCTTGATCTGGGAAGGCTGCCATCCCGACCGGACCCGTGAGGCCCTTCAGCGTGGTGCGGCCTCAGTGCTCAAGTTCCCGCTGCCGGCCACCCACGTGCGGGCGGCCGTCGCCCAGGCGCTCGGTGAACCTGAGCTGCCCCAAACGCACGTCTACAATCACGCACGATCAGCGATGACTGCGTCCAGGACCGTCGGGGATCGGTCGCGCGTTGACGTCCAGCCGACCAGGATCGACGATCAAGTTCAGGCGACACCGGCCGACTGCCCAGCCCTGGTCGGCGGCGATCCTGCGTTGCGTCAGGCCCTTGAGTTGGCCGAGACGATCGCCCCGACCCGAACCCCGGTCTTGATCTTCGGTGAACGGGGAACCGGCAAGTCGCTCCTGGCCCGCACGATTCATTCAAGAGGCCCTCGGCGCAACGCCCCCTTGCTCCAAGTTTCGTGCGCCTCAGTGCGCGACGGAGCGATTGAGGTCGAACTGTTCGGTCGAAAAGGAGCTTTCGACGAGGCCGACCAGCCAGGTCGGATCGCGCAGGCTCACGGCGGCACCTTGATTCTCAAGGAGGTGGAGGACCTGCCGCCCGCCTTGCAGTTCAAACTTTTGCGCCTGGTTCAGTATGGGGAGTTCGAGCCGGTGGGTTCGACCCAGACGACCCGCGTCGACGTCAGGCTCATCGCCACCACCAGCGAAGAGCTTCCCAGCCTGGTTGAACAGGACCGATTCCGTCGCGACCTTTACTACCGGATCAGCGTCGTGGGCCTCCACTTGCCCCCGCTCCGCGATCGAAAGAGCGACCTGGACGAACTCGCCGACCACTTCTGCGCCCGGTTCGCCCGTGAGATCGGCCGCGAGGCGATCGGCTTCACCTCCGAAGCCCTCGAACTCATGCGGGCCCATGATTGGCCGG
Source organism: Isosphaeraceae bacterium (assembly GCA_039936275.1). Lineage (GTDB taxonomy): Bacteria > Planctomycetota > Planctomycetia > Isosphaerales > Isosphaeraceae > JBDTIR01. The sequence continues at coordinate 2,946 of JBDTIR010000170.1, forward strand.
GCAACGTTCTGGAACTCGAACACGAGGTCGAGCGGGCCGTGCTCCAATGCCGAGGCTCCAGGATCGAGCGCGACCACCTGGCGATCGGCCAGCGCCCGGGAACTCCTTCGCCGTCACGAATGCCAACAGGCCCCGGCATCCTTCCGCTCAAGGAAGCTCTCGAAGGCCCTGAGAAGCAACTGATCCTTCAGGCGCTTGAAGCCCTCGAATGGAACCGCCAGGAAACGGCCCGCGTCCTGGACATCAACCGGACGACCCTTTATAAAAAGATGAAGAAGTACGGCCTGCTTTTTAACGAGCCAGCCTGGATGAATTAAGTAAGAGTCTGCCCCGGAAGGAGTGTTGGCCCTGAGAAATCGGGGACTGGCTCCGAGGTCTTGCGAGACGACTGTCCCCGTTTTCTCGGGCAGTGGACTGGTAAGTCAACGGGGACGGACTTTAAGTCAGCCAGGCTGGGGCTGTGAACGCGAAGAACGACCGAGCGAACTGTTTGCTCAATCGTCAGTGACCACGAGGCCCGCTTCAGAGAGGGCCTCGACGGTCATGGTCAGGAACCTGGAAAGCAAGTAGTCGCGGCCCCAGTCTTCGTTCTCGATGGCGTCGAGTGGAGGCAGGTCGGTCACACCGAACCGCTGAGTGAGCAGTTCATACGCGTCTGCAACGCCAAGTTCAACGATCGGAATCAGTTCCATGACTGGTGCGGCGAGTCTTGAACGGCAACAAGCTGCCAGGCGCCCGAGCCTCGATTCACCCAGTGGTACCCTGGCGGCGCGGTCCAGACGCCCGCCGAAGGCCCTTGGCGGTGGCGTTCCTCGGCAAGCACGCCGTTGCGTTCCGCGCCGGCCGCAATGTAGAGGAAGACCGGCAGAAGCAGTTGGATGCTCAGGCCGAAGGCCATGAAAAAGGCCACTCCAAGGACAACGGCAAGCACGCGGCCCAGTGTGACGGCGATCTCAGTGGCCCGAACCCTGCCCAGCCAGGCGCTCAGCCCGGCACGCAAGACCCGGCCGCCGTCCATCGGGAAGATCGGCAGCATGTTGAACACCGCCAAGCCGACGTTGATCCACATCAACTGACCCACCGCCGAGGCGATCAACGCGCCCGAAGGTCCAGAGCCCACCGCCAAAACGAGCATGAGCACAGAAGCCAAGGCCGCGGCGATCACCACGTTGACCGCAGGGCCCGCCAGGGTAATCAGCAATTCGGCTTTCGGCGATCGGGGCATCCGCCGCAACCTGGCCAGGCCGCCGATCGGGTAAATCGTGATGTCCTCGGTCTCGATCCCAAACCCACGCGCCGTCAGAGCGTGGCCGAACTCATGCAAGAGCACGCAGACGAACACCGCCACCGTCAAGGCCACGGCCCAGAAACCGCCGCCGGAAACGGCCGCGAAGATCAAGAGCAGCAAGAACGTCGGGTGCAAGAACAGGTCGATCCCAGCCACCCGGCCGAGTTTCCAGGAGATTCGCATGGAGGATGACTTCCTTTCCGGGAATCCAAGCCCCGTGTTTTGCTCTTCTTCGCTCGTCGCGGTCGAAAAGTTCGTGGGTCCAGCGAGCTTTGCCTCTATTATTTGCCGAAAATACACGCGAAGGGGAGAGGCTGGCCCGTTTTTTCGCTTTGAAAGCTCAAAATTGCGTTCGGCTACGGATGTACACGGAAAAACACGGACAAATCAATATTTTTTAATTTTATTTATCCGTACTTTTCCGTGTTCATCCGTGGCTTACCGGATCGGATTGAACACTAGGCCGGTCAACAGTTTTGGATAGAAGTACGTACTTTTTGGCGGCATGGTTTCACGATTCGATGCGATCGATTCGACGTCCTTCATGCTTGCAGGGGGGACGAGGCAAGCCAGGTCGTAATCAGCGGCCGAGGCACCCTGGAGCACCTCGTCAAGCGAATGAACATAGCGGCAAGCGGCCGTGCCGACTTTGTCTAGCAGTTCGTCCAGGACGAGTTGATGGAGGATGCTGACGCCCAGGGCACGCCAATTGGGGCTGTGCTCAGAGGCGAGTTTGTCCATCACGGCGTCGGAGCGAAGCCGGGCGGTCACCCAACGACCGTCAGAGACGGTGCCGAATCCGAGCATGTCCTGATCGCCGTTGAGCTCAATCCGCTCCCAGGCTTCGCGGCAACCGGCTTCCCCTTCGCCGGCCTTCTGGACCTCAAACTCAGGGGCGAGCAAGGCGGTAAGCTGCGCGGTGGTGAGGTCGGGGAACCCGGAGGCAAGCCGGTGGGTCGGCAGGATCAAGAGCCCCGGGTCGCTCATGCCGACCAGCATCATCAAGACGAAGTTGGCCGGATCGTCAGGGCCGGTCAGTTCGCCAGCGGCGGCGCGTTCGTCTCGGAATTTCAAGGCGGTCTCGTAGCGATGGTGGCCGTCGGCGATGAAGAGGGGCTTGTCGGCCATCAAGCCTTGCGTCAGAGTGTGGGCCTCCTGATCGGCCACGGGCCAGAGCCGGTTGACGACGCCGAGATGGTCGATCGCCTCCAGAGGGGTGCGGTCCTTGATTCCGGCTTCCACAGCGCGCAGGACCTCGTCATCAGGGTCCGGGTAGAGGCTGAAGATCGGACTGAGGTTGAACCCGGTGGCCTGATAGAGTGCCAGGCGGTCGGCTTTGGGGCCGGCGTGGGTCTGTTCGTGGGGGAAGATTCGCCCGGTGCCGAACGGTTCGAGCCGGATTCTGGCGAAGAACCCCTTGCGAGTGTGGGTTTGTCCATCGACCTCGAAGGTCTGATGGTAGACGTAGAAGGCGGGGTGTGGATCGTCGCGCAGGACCTCTTGCCGACGCCAGTCGCGCAGGAGGCGGGCGGCGCGGGCGTAGCGGTCCTGGCCGGGCTCGTCGCCAGGCTCCTCTCGGTTCAATTCCAGGCGGATCGCGTTGTAGGGGCTGGCGGCGTAGAGCCGGTCCTGGAGTTCAGGGCCGATCACGTCGTAGGGGGGGGCCACCACGTCGCTGATCGCCCCGACCTGCGCGATATCGTAACGGACGCCTCGGAACGGGCGGATCTCAGCCATGAGTGTGGGGCCTCGGGTTTTAAAACTCAAGATTGCGTCCGGCCACGGATGATCACGGACCAAACACGGATCAATCAAGAATATTTCAATTCAATTTATCTGTGTTTATCCGTGTTCATCCGTGGCTCACTGAAATTCATTGCATCCGTGGCTTACGTGCCCATTTCCCAGCTACTGAGGTACTTGGTTTGTTCCTCGGTCAACTGGTCGATGGCGATGCCCATTGTCTGGAGCTTGAGGTTGGCGACCCACTCATCGACTTCCTTGGGCACCTGGTAGACGCGGTGTTCGAGCTTCTCGCGGTTCTTGATCGACCATTCGGTCGAGAGGGCCTGAGCGGCGAAGCTCATGTCCATGACGCTGGCCGGGTGGCCGTGCGCGGCGGCGAGGTTGATCAGGCGGCCTTCGCCGAGGACGTAGAGCCGGCGGCCGTCGGGCTGGACGTACTCATCCACGAACTCGCGGATCTTCTTGTTAATGGTCTGGGTTTGCTTGGCGAGCTGATCGAGGGCAAGCTCGACGT
>JBDTIR010000171.1:0-2570 GCA_039936275.1 Isosphaeraceae bacterium
GAGGCGGCGAATCTGGCCGGGGCTGCCGATCAAAACCTCCTCGTCCAGCTCGCGACGCAAGGCGGTCTCATAAGCGTCAAGGGTCGCCCTGCCGTCGGCGTCGGCCTCGTCCACATGACCGCCGACGCCCAACGACCGCAAGCGGTGCAGACGGGTCTCGTTTTGAGAACTGCCCCTGGTGTAGCAAAAGACCGAACCGCCGCAACGGAAGACGACGTAAGGGATGATCTGCTTGAAGCGGAGGTCCGTCTCCATCTCGGAGCGCGGCCGGAACTCGGCCACCTCGGGCTTCAAGAGCGCGTCTAGGTAACGATCGGCCTCGGCGCAAAACCCTTGAAACCGCCCGAGACGGTCCAGGGCCTCGCTTGGGACGACCAAGATGCGTCCCGGGGGAAACTCGCTCATGAACCAATGACCTCGACGGGGACCGATCGGATGGCGATCGCCTCATTTTTCAGTTTTGGGAACGCGCTTGAGAATGGATCGGCAAAACGGCGGCCGAAGCGTCGGCAATCCCGAGCCTCGACGAACTTCCGCTTGCCGGTTGTGGGCGGCTGGGCAAGGCCTTATGATCGTGATTGGTATTCCGAAAAAAAGGCGCAGACTTGCCTTGTCGGGGAGCATTTGTAGTGATTGGCACGACGCTGAATCAGCGGTTCGTTCTCGAAAAAGAGTTGGGTCGCGGCGGCATGGGGGCCGTCTATCGCGCCACCGACCAGATCCTTCAGCGCACCGTAGCCATCAAGATCCTCAAGGACCTCGGCGGCGAGGAGGTCGGCCGCAAGCTCTGCCTTGAAGCCCAGGTCCTGGCCCGCTTGCTTCACGACAACATCGTTCGCCTCTATGATTTTAATCAAAATGACGGCACCTATTACTTCATCATGGAGGAGGTGGACGGCACCAGCTTTCATAAGCGATGGAAGCGGGTGACGCTTCCGGAACGCCTGCGGATGCTGGCCCAGGTGGCCGACGCCCTCGACTACGCCCACCGACAAGGGGTCATTCATCGCGACGTCAAGCCGGCCAACATTCTCCTAACCTCGACCGATCAGACCAAACTTTCCGACTTCGGCCTCTCGGTCCAGATGGGCGAGTCTCAGGAATCCGGAGTGGTGCGCGGGACTCCGCATTATATGAGCCCCGAACAGGCCAAGGGGAAGCGGCTCGATCACCGCACCGACCTCTACTCGCTCGGCGTCCTGCTCTATGAGTGCGCCACCGGCACGCCACCGTTCCAGGGGTCGTCGTTGGAGATCATGACCCACCACGTCCACACCGCGGTGGAACCCCCACGCGCTCGATCGCCGGAAATCAGCCCGGACCTGGAAGAATTGATTCTTGACCTTTTGGCCAAGGCCCCAGACGCCCGCCCGGGGTCCGGCCGCGAGGTCGCCGAACGCCTCCGCGCCCTGGCGATCGCCTTGGAAGACCCAACCACCGCCGTTGGCGAACCTGGCTCCTCGTCCGGGTCGTTCCTCACCAGCCAGGCGAATCCAGGCGTCCTCCCGGCCACCGTCGCAGCCATACCCGCCGCGCGTTCCAGAACCACCAGCCGACCCGGGGCGACTCCAGGGCAGACGTTGATCGAGGTCGTCGAGGCCGACCCGATCCCGCTTTCGCCCGCCGAACGCTACCTCACCGGGCATTATCTGGCGTACCTCCTTGGGGGCTCTCGACGTCGAGGGTTCCTGCTCCGCAGACCGCTTGACCCTTTGAACGCTGACCGCGCCCGCTTGCTCCTGGCGATGACGTACCTCTCGGTCGCCGGCGCGTCCGACGAGACGGTCAACCTCGCCGCATCCCTCATGGATTCCCGAGTTGACGTCCGGCCGTCGCTCAGCCCGATCGTCGTGGCCAAATACCTCATCGGTCGCGATTCTCCAGGCAAGCGGCGCAAATTCCGCCAGACCCGCCAGCAGTTGCAAGAGGCCAGCACTCACGCCCGGGACCATCTGACCGACTCCCAAGGGGTGCTCAATCCCGGCCTGATGCCCCAGGTGCTCGACGACCTCAAGAAACTCGCCCCGTCGATGTCCGAAGTCAATGACCAGCTCGTCCAGCGCTGGAACCGGGTCGCCGAGGTCTGGAGAGGCAACCCCATCTTCCGAGACGCGGTGCTCCGTTACGCCACCAAGGAGGCCTGGCGCGACCCCAACAGCGGCCTACTCTGGCCAGAAGTCGTCTACCCCCTGATCGAACGCGCCCGCTGGCAGCGCCGGGCCCGATCGTCCTACGAAGCCGTCCGCGACGCCGTGTTCGCCCCCTTGCACCTCCCGGACGCCGGCAACCGACTCGATCAGGTCATCAAGCAAACCGTACCTCAACAGATGGTCGAACAGCTTGACGACGAATTAAGCGGGTTTATCGAAGACCCGGGGATCGAGGACGAACCCGCCGCTGAGCCTTCGCCCGAATCGGTCAGCCGACCTTCGCTGTCCGGCATCCGCGCCGAGAGCTTTCAAGACATCGGGAACGACGACCCCGAGCCCAACGGCCTGGTCCGCCTGACCTCGCCCGACCCTGTCCGCTTGACCCAAGGGGACCTCCGCCTGCTCTGGCAAGAAGGGATC
>JBDTIR010000172.1:0-5798 GCA_039936275.1 Isosphaeraceae bacterium
AAAGTCGAGCCGTCAAAGAGCAGGCCATCCGCGCCATCCAGAACCGGATCAAGCTCCTGGCGATCTTGCTCCCCCCCCTGCCCGCCTTGCTCCTGGGCGCCTTCGTCTTCGCCGTCCGCACTGGCCGAGAGAACCGCGGCGCCAGCCCGAACCGCCTGGCATGAACAGACACCGATACTTTTTGTCTTCTAATTCGTCATTCCAGAAATTCCGGGTCTCGATTCTCAAACGATCGTCGAACGCGAGACCAGGCACTTTTTTGGGAATTCGAGATTCGTTCCTCCGACCTTCGAGCCTCCAACGATGAACGAACGGAACAAGACGTTGGCCTTTGTCGCCGTCGCCCTGGCCTTGATGGCGACGGCCGTCGTGGCGACCATGCCCAGGGGCGGCACCTCAGCGGCCTTCTTCGATCAGGGGGAGTCATTCTTCCCCAAATTTACCGACCCCACGACGGCGACCTCGCTCGAAGTCATTGATTTCGATGAATCAACGGCCGAGGCTCGCGTCTTCAAGGTCATGCTCAAGAATGGCCAGTGGGTCATCCCCTCGCACCATGACTACCCGGCCGACGCCAAGGATCGCCTGGCCCGCACCGCCGCCGGCGTGATTGACCTCTCCAAAGACGTCATCGTCTCGGACAGCCCCGACCAGTACGAGGCGTTCGGCGTCATCGACCCGCTCGATAAGAAAGCCACCAGCCTCAAAGGCCGGGGCAAGCGGGTCACGCTCAAGGACAAGTCCGGCGAAGTTCTGGCCGACTTCCTGATCGGCAAGGAAGTCCCCGGCCGCTCCGGCCAGCGCTACGTTCGCGTCCCCGACATGAACCAGAAGCGCGTCTACGCCGTCAACGTCAACGTGGACCTCTCCACCAGGTTCGCCGACTGGATCGAGACGAACCTACTCAAACTCGAAACCGACGCGATGCGCAAGGTCGTCTTCGACAACCACAAGGTCGATCCCGAGCAAGGGACCGTCCAGCGCGGCGACGTCTTCTCAATCGAGCGCAAAGACTCCGCCGCCCCCTGGACCATGGACGGCTTGAACGACGACCAAGAGGTCAACCCCGACAAGGTCTCGGCCCTCTCGACCGCCCTCGGCGACCTGAAAATCGTCGGCGTCCGAACCAAGCCCGATTCCTTGAAGCAGGCGCTCAAAGCCGCGGCGACCAAGGGGATCAGCCTGTCGGGCGAAGCGCGGGTCTCGCTCCAGGACCGAGGGTTTTACCTGACCCGCAACGGCCAGCTCCTATCGAACCAAGGAGACGTCATCGTCATGACCGACGCCGGGGTGGTCTACACGCTTCGCTTCGGCGAGGTGACGTTCGCCAGCGGCGATGCCCTCTCGGCCGGCCTGGAAGACTCCGCCGCCTCCAAGAGCAGCAACGAAGAAGAAAAGAAGCCTGATACGGTCGAAAGCCGCTACCTGTTCGTCACCGCCACGTTCGAACCCGACCTGGTTCCCAACCCCCCTGTCAAGGCGGACGACTCCGGCGAACTTCCCTCCGACCCCTTCCAGCGCACCCCTGAAGAACGCGTTGCCAAGGAGAAAGAGGAGAAGGAACAGGCTGAGAAGGCTCGGATCTCCCACGACCAGAAAGTGACCGAGGGCAAGAAAAAGGCCGAGGAGCTTACCAACCGCTTCGCCGACTGGTATTACGTCGTCCCCGGGGACGCCTTCCGGAGCATCGAGCTTGACCGCGCCGCCCTGACCCGGACCAAAGGAGAGACGCCCGCCGCTCCCCCTGCCGGATTCGGACCTGGCGGCGGCCTGCCGCCCGGCTTCCCCGGCGGCGGCTTCCCCGGCGGCCTGCCGCCCGGTCATCCTTGATCTTTGGCAGGGCGTCCGCCAACCGACGAGCCCACAATCTCAACCTGAAGCACCCAATCCAGAGGGAGAGATCGAAAGGTCTCTCCCTCCGCCCCTTGCGGATCAAGCGATCTGAGGGTAAATTACCAACTTGTACGAAGATTGAAACGCCGTCACAGGACGGCTCGCTCCCTTTTTTTTGTTGCGATGGCAGGACGTGGCGATGGCTCAGACTGATTCGACAACCACCACGGACGCTCCCTCGACCCCGACCGGGGGCCGGATGCGCCATGTGCTCTCAGCCCTGGTGCAGAACCGGCCAGGGGTTCTGGCGCATGTTTCGGGCATGCTCGCCTCGCGCGGGTTCAATATTGACAGCCTCGCCGTCGGCGAGACCGAAGACGCGGCGCTCTCGCGCATCACCTTCGTCGTCAAAGGGGACAATCGGGTCCTCGAACAGGTGCGCAAGCAACTTGAGAAGCTCGTCACCGTGGTCCGAGTGATGGACATCTCGCGCGAGGACTTCGTTGAACGCGACCTCGTACTCATCAAGGTCGACGCCTTACCCGAACATCGCGACGAAATCCGCGGCCTGACCCAGGACTTCCGCGGCCGGATCGTCGACGTCGGCCCCGAGCAGATGATGGTCGAAATCTCCGGTCAGGAAAAGAAGGTGGAAGCCTTCATCGAGTTGATGCGCTCCTACAACATCCGCGAGTTGGCCCGCGCCGGCCGGATCGCCCTGGTCCGCAGCAGCCGCCCCTTCGCCGACCGCGACGAGTCCGACGACGAAGCGGGAACCGTGGTGGGCCACTCGAACCTCTGACCAGACCAGGTGCATCGGGAATTCATCATGGATACACGGGAGCTAATTCACGCGGAGATCGAACATCTCGGACAAGAACAGCTGAATGAACTGTACCAATTGGTCAAGGACTTTACTCGAGCCAATCGATCGGATGAACGGCCAAGCCTCATGGCCCGATTGAAGCAGATCACGATCGACGCGCCCCCAGACTTCGCCACGAATCTTGACCAGTACGTCAGCGGAGAGCGGCGTGCCGAATAGGATCTTCGTCGATACGCTCTTTGTCATCGCGCTGGTCAACTCTCGCGATCAGTATCACGCCAGGGCCGCCGCATTAGCCGATCAGTACGACGGCCATCCGTTACTTATCACCGACGCGGTGCTGCTGGAGATTGGCAACGCCCTGGCCAGAAACCACAAACGCGAGGCGATCGAGATTATCGAACAGTTCCTCGGCTCCGAATCCAATGGGATTGACGTGGTTCGACTCACTCCGGAACTGTTCGCGCAGGCTGTCGATTTATATCGCTCGTTTCAAGACAAGGCGTGGGGCCTGGTCGATTGCGTCTCGTTCGTTGTCATGCGGCACGCGGGCATCACGGACGCTCTGACATTCGACCGGTATTTTGCGCAAGCTGGGTTCAACATTCTTATGGGTGACAACACACCCGCTTAATTTGATCGGGAGACGCCGATGCCGGCCACGATGTATTACGACCAGGACGCCGACCTTGGACTGCTCAAGGGCAAGACGATCGCGATTCTCGGCTACGGCAGCCAGGGGCACGCCCAGGCGCAGAACTTGCGCGATTCGGGCTGCAACGTCGTGGTCGGTCAGCGGCCGGGCTCGGCCAACCATGACCTGGCGGTCAAGGACGGCTTCAAGCCGGTCTCGGCGGCCGAGGCGACTGAGGCTGGCGACCTGGTCAACATCCTCTTGCCCGACGAGGTCCAGGGTGATATCTACACTCGTGACATCAAGCCGAACCTCCGTCCTGGCAATCTCTTGCTCTGCTCGCACGGGTTCAACATCCACTTCGGCCAGGTCGTGCCGCCCGACGGCGTCGATAGCGCCCTGGTCGCCCCCAAGGGACCGGGCCACCTGGTTCGTAGCGAGTTCGTCAAAGGGGGCGGCGTCCCTTGCTTGATTGCCGTCGGCGACGGCTGCTCCGAGCAAGGTCGCAAGCTCGCCCTGGCCTACGCCAAGGGGATCGGCGGCACGCGCGGCGGAGTGCTCCAGACCACGTTCGCGGAGGAAACCGAAACCGACCTCTTCGGTGAACAGGTCGTCCTCTGCGGCGGCGTCAGCGCCCTGGTCAAGATGGGCTTCGAAACTCTGATCGAAGCCGGCTACCAGCCGGAAAGCGCTTATTTCGAGTGCCTGCATGAACTGAAGTTGATTGTCGACCTGATTTATCAAGGTGGGCTCAACTACATGCGCTACAGTATCTCGAACACCGCCGAGTTCGGCGACTATACCCGCGGCCCTCGGATCATCAATGAGCAGACCCGCGAGGAAATGCGTAAGATCCTCAAGGAGATCCAGTCCGGCGAGTTCGCTCGCGAGTGGATCATGGAAAACAAGGTCGGTCGCCCGGTCTTCAACGCCACCAAGCGCCGTGAACGCCAGCACCCCGTCGAGGAAGTTGGCAAACGCCTCCGAGGCCTGATGACCTGGATCGACTCCAAGTCGGTCTGAGCCGTTTCCAAACCGAGTGGTCTCAGAACGAGTGGACAGACGCCGGTCTTCCCACGAACACCGAAGCCCGGCGTTGTCGTCCATATCGTTCGTCAAGTTCCACATTGGTTCGATTCATGCCTATGATGAGACCCCATGGCCGACCTTTCCGAAAAAGTTCCTGAGAACGTCCCAGGCCGATACTACGTCGATCGGTCGTGCATCGACTGCGAGCTTTGTCGAGAGACTGCCCCCGGGAATTTCGTCCGTCAGGATGACGAAGGGTATAGCTACGTCGTCCGCCAGCCGGCCGACGCCGCGGAAGATGCAGCCTGTTCGGCCGCCTTGGAGGAATGCCCCGTCGAGGCGATCGGACTCGACGGCAAAGGTTAACGAGACTCTGGCGACCGTGCGATCTGTGCCTTCGGGAGATCGAGCCTTTGATTACCACGCTGCTCGTCTCGGCCGTCGTTCTCCTTGGTCAGGCGGACGCGGTCCCCACCGGAGACGCGACGCTCACCGTCAATCTGGATGGAACCAGGCTGAAGGTCTTCACCTACAAGCCGAAGTCGTTCGACCAGGGGCCGATGCTTCTCGTCTTCCACGGCACCGACCGGAACGCGGTTGATTATCGCAACGACGCTCGGGGGATGGCCCAACGGTTTGGCGCCTTGGTCGTCGCGCCGGAGTTCGATCGGGAACGATTCCCGAACGCGCGGTATAACCGTGGCGGCCTCCTTCGCGACGACGGCACCGCCGCGCCTCGATCGGAATGGACCTGGAGTCTCATCCCTAAGTTGGCGGAGCGTTTGAGTCAGCGGGAAGGGCGGCCCGGAATGCCGTATTACCTGATTGGCCACTCGGCGGGCGGGCAGTTCGTTGAGCGGCTTGCCGCGTTCGTACCGACTGGGGCCGCAGGCGCGGTGGTTGCCAACGCAGGGGTCCATCTGTTCCCGACACGCGCCTTGCCGTTCTCCTTCGGCTTTGGCGACTTGCCGGAACCGATCAGCAATGACGCCCAAATCCGGCACTATCTCGCACAGCCATTGACGATCTACCTCGGTACCGCCGATACCGTTCGTGATGATGACTTCTACACCGATGACGTAGCGGATCGACAAGGGCGCAATCGTCTCGAACGCGGCCGTAATGCGTTTCAAGCTGCGCGCACGCTCGCCAAGGACAAAGGGTGGTCGTTCGGTTGGCGGCTGGTCGAGGCGGCTGGAGTCGGTCACGATCATCAGGCGATGTTCGACAATCCACAATGCGCGGTCGCCCTGTTCGGTGACCGAAGTATCCCGGTCAAGGCGCGCTGAACCCGGGTTGAGAACTCAAATGGGCCGGTCGTCCAGCGACAAACTCGCCCGGACGACCGACCCGGGTGTGTTCGCTCGTCAATCCATGGCCAAAGGAGTCAACGTCCCCGCCGAATCAAGCGACGCCGCGCTGCTCTTGATATGCTCGGACAGCAATTCGGCACCGTGCAGGACCGATTCATCGGTT